>CAZFOX010000437.1:0-5117 GCA_964520565.1 uncultured bacterium
ACGAACACGCCGACTAATACCCCAGTACCACCGACAGCCACTCCAACGGAAACGGGAATCGAAACACCGACGGAAACGCCAACGAATACCCCGGTTCCACCGACGCCGACGAATACCCCGACCAATACCCCGGTTCCACCGACGGCCACTCCGACCGAGACGGGAATCGAAACGCCGACGGAAACGCCGACTAGCACACCGGTGCCGCCATCGCCGACACCCACAGCGACGAATACACCAGTACCTCCGACGGCTACTCCGACCGAGACGGGTCCCGAGACACCGACAGAAACACCGACCAGTACGCCGGTACCTCCGTCCCCGACACCGACATCGACGAATACCCCGGTTCCGCCTACGCCAACTGCGACGGAAACAGCGATAGTTACACCGACGGAAACACCTACGGCTACCCCGGTACTGCCGACGCCAACGCCTGAATTGCCAACGCCGACGCCAGTGCCTCCGACGCCGACAGTGGAACTGCCGACACCGACTCCGGAACAACCGACACCGACAGTCACGCCAACGGTCGCTCCTCCGACGCCAACGCCTACGTTGGGTGAAATCCCGGTGCGCGCCAGCGACGGACTGGTTGTTATGTCGCATCAAGGCGTGTTTATAAGCCGCGGAACTGACAACGGATCGGAAATCAACATCGGACAGGTCATGGTAGGACGTCCGATCGATTCGGAAATCGTGGATGGCAAGTTGGTTTATACAACTACCGAAGGGAATGTCTTCCCCGATACCTTCCGCAAACCGAGTTCGGGTGGATCAGTGTTGAAGGATGTGGTGGATATGGAACCGTTGGGCAGCGACGGTTACCTGCTATTGGATCGTTGGGGCCGAGTTCATGCCTATGGTTCGGCTACGCATCAAGGCGACGCCAAGTTCGAAGACAGCGTGATGTTCGGTTCGAAACCGCTGAAGATGGCTGTCCCGCTAGCGATCGATCTGGAAGTGGTACCCGATCCAGTGAATCCGTCCACGAACCTGGGTTACTACGTGATGGGATCCAATGGAGAGATTATGTCCTTTGGCAGCGTTCCCGCCATGCCGAAAGTCGGATTTATCGACAAGGATCTGGGCGCTGTGGCTCTCCAACTGGATATTACAGGAAGCGTTGTATCCGGGTATCAGGCTCTGCTCCATAACGGAACGGTCGTTTATTGGAATGGAACCATGCACACCCTGAGCGCTCCGATTTACTTCAAGCCCACCGATCCGCTGATCGTGGACTTCACCAAAGCGGGGAACGCCTTCTTTATCCTGGACGAGCTCGGAAACGTGTTTGGTCCAACCGATCTTGTCAACGATCCGAAGGCCTTCGCGAACTTGACGGGTAAACTTGGATTCTTCGATATCGAAGCGGGATTCTTAACCGATGGAGCCGGATTATTTTAAGCCGGATTATTCCTTACGTCACCGGTTACGAACCGGTGACGAGGTGGAGTAATAATACAGGAATGAAAGAATAAACCTTGACCTTTGGGAGTTCATGAATATGAGTCGACATCATCTATTTCTCGTGGCTCTAGGCATTCTCGCAGCCGTTACACTGTGGACGACCCCTGCGGTAGCCCAGAATGATTTTTACGCGCTTTATAATCCGTTCCGGTATCATCAAATCGGATACTCTCCGCGATCCGCGGCGATGGGTGGAGCCTATTCCGCCTTGCAGGATGCGGAGAATGGATTGGTTGGCAACCCGGCTTCGTTGGGTTTCCAGGAAAAGCCATTCATTTCGGGTGGATTCGATTTTGAGGATGTTTCCAGCGATTTGACTTTATTGAATCCTAACACCCCTGTCGAAGGAGAAGCCGAGATTTGGAACGTTAATTTCGGAGGTCTGTATCCATTCGAATGGGGCGCCGTTGGTCTCCAGTATGGCTATCGATGGGACGATCTCGATTCCGGCGCATCGTTATCCGGTGGAAATTATTACGTGCAAACCGGCGATCTGGATCGCCATTATGGCGGTTTGGGAGTTGGTTATAAAATGATGGATGGACTGGCACTGGGTTACCGGTTCGGATATTTCGATTATGAACTGGATCGAGCTTGGAATATGGTAAGGCCAGGCGTTCCCTCCAATTTCGCCAATTTCGAAGATGAGTTTCAAGGCCATCGCCACCAGGTGGGCGTCCAATATCAGGCGCATCCGCAAGTTGTATTGGGTTTGGATGGATACTTTGCCTTTGGCGAAAGAGACACCACCATCTCCAACGCTCTGGGCGTGGTCGGCTTGAGCGATTCCGATGCGGATTCCTATGCTATTCGAGGCGGTATTGCCTGGAAGGTCATGGAAGATATTCCCCTGTTGCTGGCCATGGATATCAATTATGAACTCCGCGAACTGGATGGCGGCGGCAATGATGAAGAAGAGGATTTGCTCGGTATTCATCTAGGCGCCGAATATGAAGTGTATGAAAACCTGTTCCTGCGCGCCGGTTATCAGTTCCAGGATATCGATTTTGATGTGAATCCCAATATCATCAGCGAATCGTTGACAATCGGAGGTTACTCGGCGGGTATTGGGTATAAGTATCAGAACATCAACTTCGATTACGCCTTTATGTATATCGATACCGGCAGCGGCGACACCGCTCATTATTTCGGTATTGGGTACGAATTCTAATTCTAAGTTGTTTTCAAGCAGACACGAAAAAGGGGATCGGAAACGATCCCCTTTCTGTTTATAGACCGATTGATGAAAATCCGGTGTATTCCATCTCCAGAGGACAGGATGATATGGCGGGTTCATTCTTTTCCCCTTCCCTCACCCTGCCCCTCGCCCACCGGGAGAGGGAATATCCTGTTCTGGTTATTTCTTTTCTTCTTTGGTTTTTGAATAGGATTTTAATTCACTCGTTCCCTTGTCTTCCTGTCCATCGGGGCGTTTGGTCATGAAGATATCTTTGACTAGGCCATTGACTTTCGGAGAGTACCATTGCTCCCGTTTCGTGACGATCGTAATGGAATCTCCCCCATCGGGAGGAGTAAAAGTGGTCGATTCTTCACACTGAATATGAATGCAATTCTCGAATTCTCCGGCGGGAACCTTGATGCTTTCATCCTGCACGCGCTTGACGGTCAGTTTCCGGGGAAAAGAGAATTGATCACCGAACTTAAAAGTGCTCTCAATCGATTTTTCTTCTCCCGGTTTCAAATCCATAAAATCAAAGGGACTACTTGGTTCGATGGTTACTACCCGATCTTCCCCGGATTCGATCCGGCTGAACATCCGGTTGGCGTCGACACACATTTTCCCGGCCCATTCGTCGTTGTCTCCCCATTGTTCCTGGATCAACCAAAATTTCTTTTCATTCTCCTCTTTAATGGCGATCACTTCGCGAACCCGATCGCCGGATATCGTGGTATCGGGGGGACGCATGGGGATGGCCCCTTCGTGCTTATACGTCCATGTCTCTCCCACAGAAAATGGATCGGCTGCATAAACCGTTCCCACCAAACAACCAACAATCAGAAATACAATACTTACTCTAACTACGTTTTTCATAAATAATTCCTTTCCTAAAATTTGTAGTAGGTTAATCTCGTTCGAACGAAAATCGTTCTCCCTGGTTGACAGGCCAATGTACCACATCGGAATGAAAAAATACAATGCGGGAGAATATATTTATTACAAAATATTCTGCGATCCACTCTTGGAGATTGGAATCCGTATCTCGCAATGCAGAAATGCTTAGTTATTGGTCAGACATTTCAGTTTTAGTGTATTTCCGGGTTTCCTGGACGATAACGCCAGACAGGAAGATCAAGGCGATCAGGTTCGGAATGGCCATCAAAGCATTCATGATGTCGGAGAAAGTCCAGACTGTATCGATTTTTCGTGTCGCGCCTATCAGGACGGCGACGATCCAGACGACTCGATAGGGAAAAATCGCGGATAGGCCGAATAAATACTCGATACATTTTTCTCCGTAATAGTACCAACCCAGAATGCTGGAATAGGCGAAAAGGATCAGGCCGGTCGAAACGATGAATCCACCCCATACGCCGGGAAGTCCCTCATGAAAGGCTTTGACGGTCAAAGGGGCACCAGTCAGACCGGTTCCCGATTCTCCCACCTGGGTCCATACCCCAGTACAGATTATTACCAAACCGGTCATCGAACAGACAACAATGGTGTCGATGAAGGTACCCGTCATGGAAACCAGCGCCTGGCGCATTGGATTCCGCGTTTTAGCGGCGGCGGCGGCAATGGGAGCGCTTCCCAGTCCGGCTTCGTTGGAAAAAAGACCCCGGCTGATACCCATTCGGATCGTATCTCGAACCGCGCATCCAAGAAATCCTCCGGCGGCGGCGGTGGGAGTGAAGGCCTGTTGGACAATCAGCAGGATGGCGGCAGGAATCTTATTGAAATGAAGAAGCAGAATCGCTATCGAGCCAAAAATGTAAAGTAAGGCCATCAAGGGAACCATGAAAGCGGAGATGTTACCAATCCGCTTTATCCCGCCGATGATGACAGCTCCCGTCAGGAAAGCCATGACCAAGCCTGTTACCCAGTTTGGTGTGGCAAAAGATTCTGAAACGGCCATTGCAACGGAGTTTGCCTGGACCATATTGCCGATGCCAAAAGCGGCGATGCTTCCGAATAAAGCAAAAAGAACCCCCAGCCATTTCATTCCCAGACCGCGTTCGAGAGCGTACATGGGGCCGCCTACCATTTCGCCTTTTTCATCGGTAACACGGTATTTAACGGCTAGCAAGGCTTCTCCATATTTTAACGACATCACTATTTTAAGGAAGTTCCAACCATTTTTAATTTTTTCCTTATCAAAAATATAAGAACGTCCTATAAGTTCAAAAATGAATATCGCTGACAATACCAGCCAAATTAATAGTTGATAATTACCAATTGTCTTTAACCATTGATTTAATGGAGAGTACAACTTCAATATTAATCCAATAAAAACAGGTAGACTTGTCAATAAGAACACAAAAAGCAAATATTTGCAATCTGAAAAATTGCGTGTTTTCGTAATATCCCATTGCGATTGTGCATAGTCTTTACTGTCTTTATCTATTATTTCCTGTTGTCTTTTGTAATCATCTTCAGCTTTTTGTTCTTTTCTTAATCTCTCAATTTC
>CAZFOX010000438.1:0-5114 GCA_964520565.1 uncultured bacterium
TGGGACTGAAATTATTCCTGCCCATCGAGATGGATTCCATTCATCGCAACGCCACCGCCGAACAACTGAAACATATGCGGCTGGATAAATCGAACCTGATCCCGGAACTGAAATGGAGCGGCCAGGAACTGTATGAAATTGCCAATCAGCGAATGAATGTCTGCAAAAAAACCGACGCCCCGGCGGTATCGCTGTCGGAAATGTTCGAGGAGGGATTCGATTTCGTCTACCTCAAGGACACGTTATCCACGCTGGGAACGCCGCGGTACGCCTTCGGTTTTCTGGCATCGCTAATGTCCGAATACGTGAAAGACCTGCCCAACGATCTCCCGGAAGGCGACCGGCGCTGGAAGATATCCCGCTCGCATTTCGACGTGGTTCGGGCGATGTGGATCGACCGTTCGGGGATTCTGCGGCGGATTTTGAACTAATGCGGGCCCCGGCGATGGAACGGGATGAGATTCTTCGCCTTGCGGATGTAATGATTGAAAGGCAACGCCGTAAAATATTGGAAATCGCCCGGGAAACCATTCCCGGCGCGACCGAAGAGGATATACGCAATCCCCAGGATTTCCCTGCACTGATCGGCAATGCCCGCTTTCATTTCGAGGACGGCATTCTGGCCGGCTACCTCGGCATGCGGATGGCGTTGATTCACGAACTCAACCGGCGGGAACAGGAAAACGAGTAAGCGATAATCATCGCAAACTGATTCACGGCTTTCGGAATCCAATTCGCCCGGCCTTCCATAGCCGGGCTTTTTCATGGGGACTCTCTCCGGGCTGGATTCGGAGAACGGTATCGAACGATTCGACCGGTATTCATTTTGTGGCCGTTCGGGCTATGATAAAGTGGATTGCCGAAAGACGGGAACAGGAAATGGAAAACGGCGATGCTTCCAGCCTTAAAAAAATTTACCGATATATCCAGCGAACGGGATAAGAAGAAAAACCGTCCGTTTCATCGTAATCCATTTCACTCCGATCGCCCGCGCCGCTTTCGTATGAGGCGTCCCCGCTTCAAAGATAAAAACATCAATCTGATCAATCTCCTGCCGAATATGCTGACCAGTTTGAATATCGCCTGCGGGGTGGGAGCGATTCTGTTCGCCATCGACAGGCAGTTCGAAGCCGCAGCGATTCTGATATTGATCGCTGCATTTTTCGACTTGATCGACGGCAAGGTAGCGCGGCTGGTAGGGGCTGCCTCGCCCTTCGGCGTTCAACTGGATTCGCTGGCCGATCTGGTATCCTTCGGCGTGGCGCCGCCGATTTTACTGCATACGGTTTTGTACACCAATATGAACCGGCTCGGCGCGTCGCTGGTTTTGATTTACGCGCTCTGTTGCGCGCTTCGCCTGGCGCGGTATAACGTCCAGGCGATGAACACCCAGAAAAAGCGGCGTTATTTTGTGGGGCTTCCCTGTCCCGCCCCCGCCTGTTTTCTCGCTTCTCTGGTTCTCGCGGCGATGGAGTATGAACTTTCTCTCGCCAATCCCGCCTCACGCATTGTTCTGCATATCGTGATGGTCTGCCTGTCGGGTTTAATGGTCAGTACCATTCCCTACCCCGATCTGGCATCCTGGAAACTGGAAAAAAAGAACGTCTATCAATACAACGTATTTATCGTTCTGATCCTCTGCGTGGCGGTTCTTCGCTTCAAGGCTGTGTTATTGCTGCTGACCGGCGTTTTTGTGATCTCCGGACCGGTCTATGCCTTGCAAGCCTACTTTCAACACAAACCCATCACTCCGGTGGAAGAGATTCCGGAAAAGAAATCCATTCCCCAGAACACGGGGGCGGAAGATCCCGGCAAGTAGAACCGTATCCGGTTATCGATGCGTCTAAGGAAGAACCAACCCCCAATGCCGGGTGAAAAAACGGCGGGATTCCAGTTTGACAGTCAGATAACAGGAAAGCGCCACCACTCCCGCAATCATATAAATAATAATGATTTGGTAGCGAACGGCCTGATGCGGCACGATTCCGGCGATCATCTGGCCTGTCATCATGCCCGGCAATTGCACGATTCCCATGAGCATCATGCTGTTGATGCTGGGAATCAGGGCGTTGCGCATGGTGGCGGCCACGTAGGGTTCGAGCGCCTTGACGGGTGTGGCGCCCAATGCCAACGCCGCCTCGATCTCGCCCTTATGACTTTCGATTTCGCTCCGCAGACGATGCACGGAAAGCGCCGCGCCGCTGGCGCTGTTCCCGATCAGCATTCCCATAACCGGTATCAACAGGTGGGGCGCCTCGAAGGGATTCACCCGCAAGACCGCGCCGTACAAATATACGCCGATTCCCCAGATCGCTACATGCAGGGCGATACATAACGCCAGAAACGTCTGGCGCGACGAAAAATCCTGGCTCTTCCCCGCCGTATACGCCCCCATCAGGATTTGAAACTCCACCGTGAGAATTAACAAAGGCATATTGTGCGAATCGAACAAGAACACCAGGACGTATCCCACCATCCACAACTGGAGAAAGGAACGAATCGCTCCCCAGAGAAACTGCCGTTCCAGCCGGCTGCGGTTGAGAATCGATAACCCCGCCGCCAGAACGATGGCAACCAGTGCCAACAACACCTGTTCGTAAGAAACCGCGTAAAAGGGTATAGGTTCACGGGAATCGTTCATGAGGCATATCCTTGAAGAAGCGCTTGAGCGGCACTGGCATCCATGCGTTGGAGAACCTCATCGACCGTCCCTTCCAGCGAAACTGTTCCGTTTTCCAGAAGAAGGGAACGGCCACCTAATGCGCGTGCGGATTCGATTTTATGAGTGACGCAGATCACGGTATAACCGCCTTCCCGGTTTAATTGACCGATCAGATCGAGAATGTGGCGTTCGGATTGAGTATCGAGTGAGGCGGTGGGTTCGTCCAGCAAAAGGATTTCCGGTCGATTGGCCAGCGTGCGCCCGATGGATACGCGCATCTGCTGTCCCACGGACAGATCGGTTGTACGGCGACGCGCCAGATCGCCAGGCAGGCCGACTCGTGCCAGCAAAGCGGATACCATAGAATCGCCGTCTTTAACCGTCAGACCGTGAATGCGAGGGCCATAGAGCAGGTTATCTTCCACAGACCCCATGAATAAGTAAGGAAGTTGCAAAACCAGACCCATCCGGCGGCGTAATTCGGCGATATTCCATTCATGGATATCCCGCCCCTGAAACAAGATCGATCCCCCGCTCATTTCATCCAGTCCGATGGCCAGCCGCAGGAGCGTACTTTTTCCACTGCCGGAACGTCCCAATACCGTCAGGATTTCCCCAGGATTTACGGAAAAGGTCACGCCGTTCAGGATGCTGGTATTTCCCTTTCGGCACGTAACCCTATCAAATTGCAGAGATGGATTCATGATTCAAAAAAAACCTTCGCCCGTCAAAACAGGATTCCGCTCCAGACGTTTTATCGATTGAGCGGTTTTTGTAGAATAATCGTCAATCGGAGCATCCCTTTCGGATCCGACTTGGAAGCGCAGGGATATTGCTGATCTGCTATTTCGTTTTTATTGGTTGACATTACATAATCGTATCGAATACCCAATGAAAAGCAATGAACCCATGAATACGAGTTTCAAGCCATCGACCGCCTTGTTTCCCGTGCAGATTCTACCCATTCCTTTCGACGATCTGGGTCGGATGGCAGACGATTGCCTGCTATCGCTCGGACCAGAACTTTCTGAAAAGGAACGGAAAGATCGGCAAAAAGAGATCCAGGATTTTCTATTTAACCTCGAATCGATGGTCTTCCTCGACGGCGAACGCCGGGCGGATTCCTTGATGACCCATTTATTGCGTTGGAGCGGTCCCGGATTCACCCGCCGTTTCTATCAGACTCGCGCCGATCTGACACCGGAAACTTATACTTTCGATCAGCGGTTCGTGACCGGCCAATTGGATGAATTATTACGTATCGCGCATTACCGGAAATTACCCCCCGAGTGGGTGGAAAAGAGTATGCGCGATCTCTCTTATGAAAAAATCTATGTCCGGCTGCAAAACGTCGATTTTCTGAATTTTTACGTCCGCGGATTTTATACCGTCCAGCAACGCGAAACCCTCACACGCACGGTAGCCAAACGCGTGCCAGTCAACGGCAAGTGGACGTCGTCTTTCCTTCCTCCAGACCAGGTGCGGGTATTTGAAGAAGTTGTGGTGGTCGCCAGCGAGACGCATATACCCGAAGACGGAGAAGAGGATTCCCCCGAAGGATCGGATTCGGTTTCCAGCCCGCCAATCAACCAGGAACCGGCGGCCGAGCCGTCAATGCGAAATCGCGAGGAGATAAAAAACGCAGATGACCGTACGGGAATCAAACGCCGCAAGGCCATTCAACAATTGGTCAAAGAAAAAATGCGTTGCCTTCAGGGAAAATCGCTCGATGAAATCATGGCCGAGCATACCCCCGATCCGAACACAATCCAACACCTCCATCTTCTGGTCTATCACAACATCCCGGAGACCGACCTGGAACTGCTGCTCCCCAATGCGGAGATCTCGCTCGGCGTGAAAGAATACCTCCAACTCTGTTTTACCGGCACCGCGACGCTGCCCTCGCTGGGCCGAGTTTTTCTGAACCGGAGTCTGCGGAAACTGTTGTTTTTCTTCAATCCCCTGTTCTATGGAATCTATCGCGTGTTATACAAAATCAATATCGTTCGCACCGAACAAAAATACCAGCACGCTCATTATCTTCTCAATCACCGATTGGCCCGTGGAGGAAAAGCCGTCAGCCATTTGATCGATGATTATGAAAATGTTCTGAAACGGGAAGCATTGTTGATCGTTATGCTCCTGGCAAAGGAATCGAACGGATTGACACGCAACGAACTGGAAAACCGGACGAAAGATTTCATTCAACAACATTGGCATATCGAATTGGAACCGGATCTAGCTCGCGTTCTTCGCGTCCTCTGCCGTTGGGGGATCGTGAAAAAAAACAAAGACCGTGAATCCGTCTTCTATTCCCTTCCTCCTCTAAAAGAACTACTGGTTCAAACCGCATTAACGAGAGAAAATCTTCAAGGAAAAATCTGGACGGAATGATCTCCTCTTCCCGTCAAAACGGCCGTGCGATCTTTGAAGGGAACGAAGACTCTGCCAT
>CAZFOX010000439.1:0-1875 GCA_964520565.1 uncultured bacterium
TGATGTTGTTCCCCATATCGATATCGTTATATTTCTCGTCCTTTTCTCCAATCAGATCGTAACGATCCACCATAATACGTAGGGTATTTTTATGCGCCTCCAGGGGTATTTCGATGTGTGTCTCCATCGAAATGCCTTTGGGAATCAAATCGAAAAAGTGGGTGATATCCTTGCGGTTATGAAGGAAGGTAAACCGGACATCTTCCGCATCGGAATCGCCCTGGTTGGCGACCCGGCCAATCAGTTCCAACGGCTGCCCCCAGATGGGGATCCCGCCCGCCAGTTCGGCGCGGAATCCGTGATCGTTCCATCGGTCGACGGCCAGATCGGGCAAATTGTATAACGTCACGGTGACGCTGGAGCGGTTGTTGTCCTCGCTGAGTTCCTCAATCCGGTTCTGGGGATCGACGACGAGGTGGATTTCGTGCGTGCCCAATCCTTCGTAAGAAGTCGGATCCCATACGATCGTGACTTCTTTCATCTCTCCCGGTTCCAGGCGATCGATGGATACCGACCGGTAATTATTGCTGGCCCGCAATTCCCGTTTCAACGAGGGATCGCCATCGTAAGCGCGTACCAGCACATCGGTGGCAGGTCCTTCGCCCACGTTATACACCGTCGTTTTCAGGAAGACGGTCTTGCCAATTACCGGCTGCTTGGGCTGAATGGAACAATCTCCTTCCGCCAAAGCCAGGTCGGGCGTCCCCTGAACCGTAACGGGAACAGGATAGTTTTCTTCCCCCCCGGCGAACTGTTTGATCAACGAGTACTCGTGCTGACCCGGCTCGGGAAGGGTTAGAGCGAAATCGAGGCGGCGTTCTTTTCCGGCGGCCAGCGTGACGTCTTTGATGTCCGTCGCCGCTCCCGGCCCCGATAATGCCAGAGAGGCAAATGCCTCGTTTTCCTCCGAGAGGTTCCGGATGGGAATCTGCAAGCGAAGATTTCGCCCCTGGATCATATCCTTGCCGGAGAACGTCACAATTCCCGTCAAGGGGACCAAGGGATTCGTGTCCGGAATCCGTAAGGGAACGATCAGCGGTTTCGATTCATCGGTCGCTTCGATTCCCTGTTCCGAATCAGCGGGAATGGAAATATACGCGCAGTACCAGGAGGGATCGATCTGTCCCTTCCATTCCAATGCCGCCGTCGAATTCGCGGCAAGTTCCGGCACGGCGATGGATTCGACCGTATCGATCCCCATGCGCAACTCGCACTGTACGTCCCGGAACGCAAACGGGGAATCGTTACGCACTTGGAAACGAACGGTAGCTTCATCGCCATTCCATGCAACTGTACCCTCTTCGGCAAGCAGGCGGGTCTTTTTTTGTGGGATGGTCATCCCACCCCAGGCATCCCGGTTTTCCGATTCGTTCCAGGCGTAGAAGCGAACCACGGCGGTTGCATCGCCGGTCGACGCCGGAGATATTGTGAATGGGTGTCGAATCTGTCCCTCGCGGAAATCGAACGGCTCACTTTGATAGAGGTGCTCGCCCGAAAGGGTTATCGATACGATGGCTTTACCTTCCAGAAGGCCGGTCGGTTGAGCTTCCAGTACGATCTCTTGTTCACGTCCGGCGATGAAATAGTCCGGCTGGATTTTGACCGGGACGCGCTCGAGTGGCAGCGCCAGCCGGATCGCCGGATCGCCGAACAAAATGTATTGGTTGACCAGGGAAGGGCTGCTTTCTTCCTGCATGAATTCGATTTTGGTCAGCGTGAGCGCTTCGCCCAGGCGATCCAGCCCGTCCAGGGTTAAATTGCGCAGCATAAATTTCGACAGACTCATGTGCTTGTTGGTCGTTCCGCCTCCACTGGGGCCCCAGACGGCGATTGCCCCTCGGTCAGGATACCGGATCAATTCTTCCGACAGGCACA
>CAZFOX010000439.1:1885-5083 GCA_964520565.1 uncultured bacterium
CGTAAATGGAGGAAGGTTAAAATTCAGGTATCCTGTCAGACACGACCAACTGACGATGAATGGGAAGCGCGTGGTGGGTTTTAGGATTAACAAGTCGCTCGTTGGCCGGTCGGTTCCGTAAAAAATCCTCTCTTCCGACCATAACTGATTGCCGCCGTGTCCGATGTACTGCAGCAACAACGATCCCCGGTTGAATTCCTCCCGGATCGCCCGCGCACATTCGGGGGAATACTTCTTATTCAAATACTTATCCGTTCCCGGTTCCTTGTTGTTCATGAACCGGTGATACAGATACGGATTGGTCACAAGCGGATAGTCTTCCTGATGGATGAAATGGGGATGATATTCTTCGGGAAGGCTTTGTTGCGAATTGTTGATGGCAAAACGCTTGAACGTTCCATCGTCGTCGTCGGTAATATACACGCTGCGCGACCGCCACGGGCCGACTCCCTCTTTTTCATAGGTATCGACTTTAGTCAGGTAACGGCCGAGTTCATCCACTGTCTGAACCGAAATACGCCCGATGATCGCATCGGAGAAATAGTCGTCTCCTCCGCCCCACAGATAGACGTACCATTCGTCGGACGCGTCCGCCATCGGATCTTCCACAGGCGCGTACGTGGGTAATAAATCGACGGCTCCCGTTTTGAGGCGGTCGCGATGATCCCAGGTGCAATCGCCGATTAGCAGAATAAATTCCGGCGAAAGGCCCGTCCATTCCGATTGAGCGTAACGGAAAAAATTACGGATGGCGTGCGAATCCGGATACCCGTAATTGAACTCGTCGTAGATATCCTGAACGTCCACCAGCAGAACCTTGAAACCTTCCGCCATTCGGCGTTGAGCCAGAATGGCCGCCTTCTCTACCATAAAGCGGGGCGCCACCATGATGTAATCGAACCCCTGATCGCGCCGGTGCAGCGAGGAAACGTAATCCCGGTCGATCGTCCACGGGCCGGGCATCTCCGAGTTCCAATGCAGTTCCAGCCGTTGCCAGTCGCCGTCCGGCCATGGCAACGCATTCCCCTCCGAAAGGGATTCCGCCGATAATCGAACCACCTGCCCGGAGGCGTCTACGATCCAACCGCTAAGCGCTTTCGCGTCGCCGGAGGCATGCAAGATCACGGAGGAAGCTTCCGGCGAGAGATAGGCCTTCTCGAACGCCAGCCCCTCTTTACCGACTACCGCCTTTCGGGGGTAGAGAAATTCGATCGAATCGAAAAAGAGATGGGGAACGTTTTCCACTTTTTCGCTCAATCCCTCTTTGTACGTACTAAACGGTTCCGGTTCTTCGTCCAGCGTAATCAGCAGCGTGGCGGAGGCCAGGCTTGCCGAAGCGGAAACGCTGAAGATGCAGGCGGTGGAATAATTCACCTGTCCGGGAAACGAAAAATGCGCCGTCGCGCCCTCGATCTGCGCCGAAGCATCGAAAATTTGCGCAGTAAATCCTTTATTGATCCGTGATTTGTTGAACGCATGGAACGTAATCTGAACATTTCCTTCCTCCATAAGATCGGGAAGTTCGAATACCAGGTTTTTCGATCGCTCGTCCATCTCCATGAAATACCAGCCATATTGCCGGTCGCTTTTTTCCTCTACCAGGATGGCGTCAGTATCGTACCGCTGGTTCGAGAGGAAAGAGGGCGCGCCGCCGTTCTCGAACGTCATGGAACGGCTTTCGATCCGCCGGGGCGGCGTATCCATTTCATTCCAGGTCAGAAAATAACAGGTATCGTTGGTATATTCCGAATCCGACGCCTTCCCAAAGAAACGAATGGCGTCCCCTTCGCCAAAAGTACCGTCGCCGTTTTCTTCCACGAACGCGGGAATCTCCGAGCCCCGATGCCAAATCCGAACCTGATCGAGCTGAACCTGATCCGGCATCACGCCCTGCTGGGAGAAATCCACGGATCGAAGTGCCAGCATGCCGGTTTCTCGGACTCGAACCCGGACGGCATCCAGGCGGCAGGCTATTGGGCCATTGGCGAGGTTGACCGGATCGCCTTCGTCCAGAAAACCGATGCTGGCGGGATGAAAACCCTGCGTCTGTTCCGATTCCGGGAGAACCCGTTTACGGCGCAAGGAATCGGCGTTCTCTCCATTGATGCAGAGATTTCGGAACATCCGCCGGAATCCGGCATCCAGTTCGTTAACCGGCGCGGGCCGCGCATCCGGCGCTTCCCGCCACCGGATTTCCATTTCGAGGGCGGAGACCGATAGATTCTGGTTGTTGGGACCTGTCACCTTGGCGTAGGAGTTGATCTGAATCTTCAGGATGTCCAGTTCCTGAAACGCGTTTGGACGAATCAAGACGGCGGACGGCAAATTCTTTTGAAAATCGCTGAATTCTTCGGGAGACAGGTCTTCCGACCGCAATCGCTCGCCGGGATCGTTGCCCGAATCCAAGGGGTAATATTCCCACGAAAGGAAAGTCGTTTCGTACGAAGCGCCGGCGGGAATCGCCACGTAAATCGACGAATCGACGCGCAGCGAAGGCGCTCCGTTTGGACGCCGGTACTGCAGTCGGATCCAATCCGTCCCCGAAGATACCTGGGTAAACGCCGGATGACAGGCCGGTGCGGTGGGTGAGGGAACGGCGGACGTTTTCGAAAAAGCGTCCATCCCCAAGGCGGCAAAACAAACCATCAAAAATCCAACGGAAAATTTCTTCATATTCCATTCCCCCGATTCATCCAGCGTGTTTTAGTTACTTTCAAGGCGATTCTGCAAGTTTAACTCTCAGAATACGTTTGGAGCCTTAAAAGAATTTGCAAATACCGAAATTCCAAATATCTTTGGCTAGATTTTTTGGCGAATTCAGTTCGGCAACAAACCGTACCGTTCCGGGTATCCCATTATGACGTTCAGGTTCTGCACGGCCTGCCCGGCTGCGCCTTTCACGAGATTGTCTTCCGCCGAAAGAATGATGATATCCCCTGTTAACGAGTCTTCGTGAATGGAGATATCGACGAAGTTGCTCAGGCGCACCGCCTGCAGGTCGGGCGCCTTGCCCAGTGGATACAGGCGGATGAACGTCTCGTTTCCATAATGCTTCTGGTAAGCGTCCCAGATTTGCTGCAGGGTGGTTTTCCCCGCCCGGCGGCAATACATCGTCGAAAGGATGCCGCGCTGTAAGGGAAGAACGTGGGGAACGAAAACCAGCGAGACCGGTTTGCCGGTCGCCCGCTTGAGGATCGA
>CAZFOX010000440.1:0-5080 GCA_964520565.1 uncultured bacterium
CCCAAATCGAGCCGGTCGCAGGCATAGGTCAGGAAATTCCAATTGACGAGGTCTTTGGAATGCAAGACCGGCAGACCGGGCATACTGTGCATGGTCGTTCCCGTCATATAGAAATCGTCGCCCACGCGAATCAAATCCGGATCGGAAAACTCGTCGTAGAACAATGGATTGGTAAAGGTTCCATTTCCATTATCCGCCTGCCAGGCATACGCCGAGTTTGCCAGGAGAAAAATAGCCGTCATGAACAAAAACATACATTCCTCTTTCCCCAATACTGTTGGGTAGATTCTAAGCGATGCGCAATCCATCAAAACCGCTTGTATCATGCCACGCGAAAGCGTTCCACTTGTATTTCATCTTCTCTCAGACGCATCGTAAATGCGTCGTGCCACGCCTGCATGCGGAGAAGGGAATCCATCGACAATCCAAACGCTTTCTCTAGCCGAAGCGCCATTTCGGGAGACAATGCGGTCTTTTCGTTGACCAGGTCGGATAACGTGGCGCGGCGTACTCCCAAGATTCGGGCAGCATGGGCAATCGACAGATTCAGTTCGTCCAGTATTTCCTTGCGAATAAAATCGCCGGGATGGCTCGGTTTCATTCCTATTTGAATGGGTTTTTTCTTCATCAGTGATAGTCCTCGAAATCCAGGTTATAAATCTGATTATCGATAACCTCGAATGGAATTCTCCAGTTCCCCGAAACAGATATACTCCACGTTCCCTCCCGGTTTCCCATCAATGGATGGTAACCCTTTAGCCGATTGAATAGAAATCATTGCTTGTAGCCCTGGAAGGGCGTAATAAGATAGCCCAGGCCAACAACCTAGGTATGAGGTAAAAAATGATCGTAAGCCCTGTAGGGGCGAAATAATGTTTCCGATTTCCTTCACACGGCTAAAGAATTACAATGGATGAATGCGCCATCCGGGTGGCCCCTGGACGCCATTGATGTCCGTCGCGCAAATAAGCACGGTCAATATTTTGCGGATGCGATCCCTTAAATCGCGACGAATATCTCGTTCGTCGTTCTTTTCGATCAATCGCCGTAATCCTTTGTGATGAACGCTCAGAATCTCCATGCAGAAAGTGTACGGTATAAGCGTACGACCGTCAACCCTTTATCTGCTCCTTTCTCAACAAGATCGTTTCCGAAGAATTGTTCTCCTTCCAATTCCCTATCCCCCCAACTCATGTAATAATACCCTACCCAAATTCAGCAAGGACGAAACGGCAAAAAGTCATCAACGGTAATTCTATCTACAAAACTTATGTGGCTTGATCAAAGTGACCGGTACAAGAGATGGCGTGAGTTTCGTCTTCAAGCCACTTTTTGCCGAATCATCAGCAAGGAGTTTTATATCATGCAAAAACCCTGGATGCTGGCGATCCTGTTATTATTGACCGCGATTCCCACCCTCGCGGAGAATCCCGAGAAAACCACCTTTCAAACCGGCGATCCCTGGATGCCGGAACTGGATATCCGCTCCGATGTGGCCATCGTCTACGGCGTAAACCGCTCTCTCCCGGATCGCATCAAGGGCTGGCGCGACCGCGGTTACATCATCCACCTGATGACCGGCGTCGCCTGGGGCGGCTACGGAGACTACCTGGAAGGCCGCTTCGATGGCAAGAACCACATGGACGAAGGCCAGGTGCAGCGCAACGGCGAAATGATCATGCACAATCCCGGCACGCCCTACATGGTTCCCACACCCAGCTATGTCGAATACCTGAAAAGCCTGGTCAAAAAGGCCATCGACGAAGGCGTAGAGGCCATCCACCTGGAAGAACCCGAATTCTGGAACCGGGGTGGCTATAGCGAAGGCTTCAAACGCGAGTGGCAAGCCTATTACAACGAATCCTGGCAGGCGCAGCACGAATCGCCCGAAGCCACTTACCGCTCCGCCAAACTCAAATACCATCTCTACTTCCGCGCCCTCCAGGATATCTTCCTCTTCGCCAAGGAATACAGCGAAGGCAAAGGCCGCCTGGTGCGCTGCTACGTTCCCACCCACACCCTGCTGAATTACTCCCTCTGGCAGATCGTCAGCCCCGAATCGAGCCTCGCCGACCTGCCCGGCATGGACGGCTACATCGCCCAGGTCTGGACGGGCACGGCGCGTTCGCCCGTGTTCTATAACGGTGTGGAAAAAGAGCGCACCTTCGAAAATGCGTTTTTGGAATACGGCTCAATGGTGGCGATGACCCGCCCCACCGGCCGGCGCGTCTATTTCCTCACCGATCCCATCGAGGATAATCCCAACCACACCTGGGAGGATTACAAACTCAATTACGAAGCCACCTTCACCGCCCAGCTGATGTATCCCGGCGTTGCTCATTACGAGGTGATGCCCTGGCCGAGCCGCATCTTCCTGGGCAAGTATCAGGTAGAAGGATCGCACGAACGCCAGCCGATTCCCCCCGATTACGCCGCGGAAATTCTGATCCTGATCAACGCCCTGAACGATATGGAAGCCAGCGCCACAAAAATCCCTGGAACCCAAGGCATCGGCGTGCTGCTTTCCGATACCATGATGTTTCAGCGTTTCCCCACCCACGAAGGGTACGAAGACCCGCGCCTGTCCAACTTCTACGGTATGGCGATGCCGCTCGTCAAGCGGGGTATCCCCGTCGAACTGGTGCAGATGGAAAACCTCCTGCACCCCGATACGCTTAAGGATATCCGCGTATTGATTATGAGCTATTCCAACATGAAACCCCTCAAGAAGGAGTATCACGATGTTCTGGCGAATTGGGTGCGCAACGGCGGATACTTAATCTACTGTGGGCGGGATAACGACCCCTTCCAATCGATCCGCGAATGGTGGAACGAACAAGGCAAGATCGACCGCTCCCCCGCGTCTCAACTGTTCTTCGATGCGCTGAAAACCGATCCCACCGGCTCATCGGCCGATTACGCCATCGGAAAAGGAAGCGCGACGTGGATTCATCAGGATCCCAAGGAATTCGTCATGCAGGCGGACGGCGACAAACCGCTTCTCGCTTCGATCCGCCAGAAGGGATTTCAACTGCAGGAAAAGAACGTCTTCCATCTCCAGCGCAAGGCGTTCGATATCGTGGCGGTATTCGATGAAAGCGTTTCCGGCCAACCCTATACCGTTCCGGGGCCGGTCGTCGATCTGTTCGATCCCAACCTGCCGGTGTTGGAGAAGAAAACCGTCTATCCCAACCAACGGGCGTTTCTCTATAATCTCACGCGCCCGGGGAAAGAGGCCCCCTGCGTGCTGGCCGCCTCCTCCCGCGCTTCGGACGAAGTACGGGAAGCGAACCGGTATTCGCTCATTCTGAAAGGGCCGAAATCCACCAATGGGATCGCGCGTCTCCTCCTGCCCGCCGAACCGAAATCCAGCCAGGCCGCCGCGCCGGACGGATCCGCCCTCGACCTGCAACCGCAATGGGACGCGAAAACCAGGACGCTCCGGGTGCGGTATCCCAACTCTCCGGATGGAGTCAAAATCACAATCGAATTCTAGCGGTTCATTTTATTTGACATAATTCCCTCGCCCTCCGGGAGAGGGTTAGGGTGAGGGGAATTTATCAATAACATAACTATTAAAATCGATTGAAATAGACAAATATTATAGCGATTTCTTTTTCATTACTTTGGTAAATATTGCTACAACCTCTTTGTAGAATGTATATGTGTTTAATCCAAACTCGCCGGGATATTAATATTTCGAATATAGATAATTTCCAAGATACTGTTTATAAACGACTTACAGAATAGACACCATTATACTAACCGATTTCTCTCTCTTTGGACTTGCTCAAATGTTCACTATCGGATACAATACTTGCAGGAATCATAATCCAAACATTTGTTTAAGGAGAACGGATCGTGTCCGAAACCTCAACCGCTGCCATCGAAAGCCGAATTCTCAACACGTTGGATTTCTGCCTCAGCAAGATGTCGGATCACCTCGACCGCGAGTTTAACCCCGGCGACAAGAAATCGCTGTCGTTATTCCGCCAGTTCTGCGCCGCCATGCGCGCCCGAATGCAATGGTTGAAGAGTTATTTCGGGATCGCTCAAGAGAAGGCGGCGCCGAAAACGCCTGCCGGAAAAAACCAAAACGGAAAATATCCGGCACAGAGTGGGGTGGAAGCGCAAAAAACCAGCGCATTTTTAAGGGACAATCGAGAAAAAACGCAAAAAAATCATCTCAACACATCGCAGGATGCCCTATCGGCCTTCCCCGCACCCGGTCTCTTGATGAAACGCTAATCCAAAACCGGGTCCAATAGGCTTCCGAACCGTCCATCCCCTCGCCCAAGCGGCAGGAAAACGGGGAAGGTGTTGCCATAAGAGGGGGATTGAAGAATCGAATTGAACTCATCAAACAATTCACGCTACAATAGCGATACGATTACCCCGTGAAAGGGAACCATGATGCCTTCTACATGCAAAGCAGTTTTGTACTGCGACCGTATTGAATCGATCGATCATCCGCCCGATTGCCCCAATCCCGTATCGATCAATATTACACTTGTGAGGGAATTGGATATGCCTCGACTCCGCGGCGATGCAATGGCCGATTCGCTCAGCGCGCTGGCTCGAGAGAGTATCCTTACTTCCATCCCCAACCCCATTGCCTGGCAACGCGATCTCCAGCAGGAACATCCACTTCCCCATTGCGAGGGCTAATGTTAATTGACAGCAATATTATCGTCTACGCTGCACTACCGGATAACGAGCCGTTGCGCCAATGGATTCGGGAACATTCGCTCGCAGTATCTATTATTGCCTACATCGAAGTACTGGGATTGATAGTGATAAATATTACCATTTCAATGATCGCTTAAGAACCTTATATTGCGATTTGTACTATAATAGGATTGAATTTCATCGGCTAAAAGGAAATAAAAAAATCATGGCTTCTGATCGCGTTAACGCTCGATTACCTAAACACCTCGCCGATCATGTGGCGCGAGTTGTCGGCCCACACGGTCTATACGAAACGCCGAGTGAATACATTCGTTCGTTGATCCGGCGCGACATGGAAGAAACCGATATTTATCATACGCGTGAATCGATTCGCGAGGGATATCGCGATCTC
>CAZFOX010000441.1:0-5071 GCA_964520565.1 uncultured bacterium
AATGTCTTCCTCGATCGGGGTTTCTGGTTCTTTGGAAATCAATCCCAGGTCGTTAAGATGCGTCAGCCGGAAATCTTCCAATCCCTTCATGACCAAACTATATGTCTTCTTGATGTTCTCACCGATCTGTCCCAATTCATCGTAAGAACCGAGTATCTTCTCCGCTTCCTTGAAACCTTTCTTGATGGCGTCTCCTATCAGGGTGGTAAACTGGTCGATATTCTCTTCCTCGGTTGAATCGGTGTGATTGGCCTTGTAAAGATCGAAAAAGCCCGTAGTGAATTTCAAAATCCGATTGGCCGTATTTTCCGGGCTGAAAAATTCCACCAACTCCTGGGCGGACGCATCTTCCGGGGGTAGATATTTCGACGGCTCGGCCTCCGGATCACCGCTCCGCATTCTATAAACGGTCTCCAATTGCTGTTTGACCTGATCGAAAACCGTCGCGACGGCATCGCGAAGCGCTGTCAGGTCGCCTCGCAGATTAAAACTGAATGCCACACTATCCTTTACACTTTGGAGTCTCGCATCGGATGCCGTGCTGTCGGTGGAGATATTTTTCCCTTTCCGGCTTCGATCGGTCGAATCGGACATCGTTGAAGAAGTAGTGGGACGCTGCAATGGTAATGAATAAATAGGATCGATCATGTTCGTTCACCCCCTCTCAGAACTTGAACTCCCGTTTTGAGAGAGAAATCCAACATCATTATCGGCAATCCCATCTTAAACCTTTATGGGAATTTTTGGAGTGTGGAACTCGGAATGGAACAGGCGTATCTCAATCTCCCCTGGATTTGGGAAAAATGAAAACAGGCAGGAACTCCTGAATATCCCGGCAGAAAATAGGATCTATTTAACCTGTTGAATTCGTTGGAGTTCTGTCGATATTTCCGTTTGGATGCCATCAATCTGGTTTTGCTTGTCCAGCCAGCTTGCCCGAAGGGCGGCAAAGGGGTGGGATAATAAATCCAGCATCATCGGGATAAATTCTTCCCACCATAAACCACGAAACTCCTCCTCTCCGGCCAACCAGGCCCGTCTTGCCCCCCGGGCATATAGAATCACCAGCCAGGCTGTATAAAAAACGATCAGAAAGACCGCGCTTTGCAGTAACGATCCCGCTCCGGCCAGCGATAGAAGGATCGCGAACAGTTCCTGTAAGCTTCCGAGAGGAGTCAACGATTCGTCCATGGAAAATACATTCACCAGGAGAGGTTGAAGAAACGGAAACCAGATTAGTGGAAAATACGCCAGCGACCGGCGCATACGCCCTGGAACGGGAATGGAAGCGGCAACGCGGCGTATAACCCGCTCTTCATAATCGTCGAGCAAACGCCGGAAATTTTTTTCCAGGGGGGTGGCATAATCGGGCGCTCCATCCAGATCGGCGATCAGGTTGGGATGGCTTTCCTCCACTCCGGCGCGAATGGCCTGCAAGCGGGCAGAGGCCGATTGCCCCTGCCTTCGAAGCAGATCGCGCGACGATTCGGTCACTTTCTCCTCCCGCGAGAACGAAGAAAGCCGTGAACCGAAAAACGCGATCAGTCCGGCCAAGGGATGAAACAGCAAACGCAGAACGGGCCAATGCCGGACGCGCTGATAGAATAACCCCTGGCCGATCCGGTGCTGTACCGGCGTCAGCGCCAGGATTCGCTGCCAGACCGTCTGGAAATACTCCTCATCGAACTGCTCGTTCAAAGCGGCTGCGATTTCTTCCAGAACGTCGTCCAACTCGGCGATACGCTGAGGGATCAGGTAATACCCCCGGATTTTTTCCAGGTTTTTGTGGAATTCCGTCCGGAGGTTATCGGCTTTGGCACGCAGGATTTCATCCGGGGAATGCCGCCGGATCAGGCGTTCGTACAATCGGGGATATTCGTATCGGTTGGGATTCAATGCCGATACCATCAACAGACGGTCTCCCGTCGGCGCGGGTACTCCCCGTTTGGTGCATTCTTCCTTGAGATACCCGAGTATTTCACGCCGCGCGGATTCCAGATTGACGCGTCCCTCCAACTGATCGGTCTTGTTGAGCACGATCAGATAGTATTCATGGCTTTGCGCGACGGCTTCCAGTTGATCGATGAATTCATGATCTCCGTATTTGCGCGGCGTGATCACCCAGACCAATCCCTGCAGGAAACGCCCCAGAATCCGCACGTCGTCTCGGTGCGCCTGAAACCGGCTGTCGTAATCGGGAAAATCGACGAGAACCACGTTCTTCAGGATGTTTCGATCGTGCGTGATGTATTCGACGCGTCTCTCTATCGTGGCCGTTAGCCGTTTTTTCAAAGGGACGAGGTCTTCCCGATGGCAGTATGCTACCGCCCGCCGGGTACCCTCATCCAGAATGTCGGTATCGATCGAGATGCGCGCCCCGGCCAGTTGGTTGATGAGAGACGTTTTGCCCACATCTTTGCCCCCCACAATCCCATAGAGAAAAAGCGTATCCTCCTCAGCGCCGCCGGTCTGGTAAGGCAATCGCAGCGGGGGACGATCTGTCCACTGGGCCAGTTCGCGGTTCAATTCATCAATTTCGGTGCGTAAATCGTCGATTTTCATCATTCACGCTCTTCCGTCCCCGCCAGGTTTTTTAACGCCTTCCATAGAGGATCGTTGCTGTCCAATGTCCAGGTACGCCGGATCGCCTGGATGTGATGAATGTCGTCCATCAACGCTTCGCGGATAATATCTCGAATCCGCTGCTGAAAACTGCGCTTGGTTTTTTCGAATTTCCCCAGCGGAATATACTGAAACACGCTGGGAACCAGCACCCAACTGCCAAATCCCGGAAGAGTCAATACATCGGCGGCCAACGCCGCCAGCATCCCGGCGGTCAACAGGGGATCGTTTTTCCAGGACGCGGAAAGAGTATCCGATGCGATTAACGACCGGCATTCCTCCTCAAAGGAGTCAATCGCTTCCTGGAGGGCTTTCTCCGGGATTGGCGCTCCCATCGCGGTGGAACTCGCGGAACCCTGGCCGAGAAAACGGGCTTCGGGATGCGTTAGCAGAGCGTGGTGAATGGCTTCGCGATGATCCGAGAGACGGGCGTTGAATTCTTCGTTCAGTTTCGTACTATCCAGGCGAATCAATTGATAGATCGCCTCTTCGCGGTGATTGCCGAAAGCCATGGCAAAACTGCGCTTGAGTGAACCGGTTTTCGTAACACGCTTAAAGAACGATAGCAAGTTGCTGACACTGAAACGCTTCAAACCCAGATGATCCAGAACCTGCAATGCTTCGTCATTGAGCAGGCGATGAATGGGAATGGTTTTTTCCTTCGACAATCTCTCGCGGGCGATTCGCTCGGTATGAGTCTCCAATTCAGAAAGAATCCGTTGCCGGTGGGTGTTTTCCGAAATGACTTTCGCAGCCAAAGGGGCCATCCGGATCAGAATAGGCCGGTTGGGAGCATGGTTCCCCGTTACTTGCAAATCGTCTCGAAAACGAAGAAACGCCGGTTCGCTGTCGAAAAGAATCTTATCGCCCAGATCGGGAAGAACATGGATTGTATCGACACCGAAAAAATTGCGGACGCCCTGCAAATCGGGGTGCTCGAGTACTACCCGGTCTCGCCCGCGGTGATTCAACACGCAGATTCGGCGTTGCTGGTACGTCTTGGCTAGCGCCACAGGCCCTTCGTAGTCTCGGTGGTAAAGAGTCTCCTCATCCACCACGAATATCACGGTATCCAGCCAGGGCAGTAAAGTCATGGCCAACAAATGGTCGTTCCGGGCTCGCGTTGTATTGATATCGGGCAGATCGATGAGAACGATCTTTTTCCAGGCGGGATTCGTGGTAAAAATCCAATGAACGGCGCCCGCTCTTCCCGCTTCCGATGTGGTTTGCGTCAGGAGCGATATCTCCCGCTTCCAGCGGGGGAAAAACAACGGCGCAAATGTCTGTTCCAGTTCCCGGATTCGTTGTCCGAATTCTTCGGATAACAACAATACAGGACCGGCGGTATTATGGGCTTTCCAGCCGGTCAGGCAGGCGGATTGCCCGCACAAACTGTTGAATAACGTCGATTTTCCACTGCCGGTGCAACCGATGAATCCGGCAAACGTCGGACGATCTTCCGTCAGGCGCTGGCGCAGAGCGATCAACATGGCGTAGTCCAGTAGGGGTTCGGTCTCGCTGGAGGCCAACGAAAGGCGGCGCAATCTCTCGGCGGAGAGGATCAATGTTTCAAGCGCCTGAGTGGGTAAATCGGAATGATTCATGAATGATTAACCAATACGCCTTAATCGGTTTCATTATTTCAATCTTATTTTGGAGTATCCCTCCAAAAATAAAAGCCCCACTCTCATCCACCCCGCAATCCATCGGGAGGGCGAGGCTCAATCTCATCACCCAAACCCGAACGGAGGGGCAATCCCTCGCAGTTGCCCCCTGCATTCTATCATCTCTGCCAACTACACCATTTTCCTGCCACGGCACACGGAACAGCAGCCCCCAAAATAAAAAGGCCGGTTTTTCAACCAGCCTTTTTACATTCGTAATGAATATTTTTCACAAATGACTCGGCGGCTCACCGATCGATACGAACTGGAAGCCTATGCCGAATTTGCCTGCTTTTTAAGACTCGCCAATTAACGCGCTTTGGGAACGCCAAAGAACTCAGCGCGGCGATTCAATTTCCAACTGCTTTCGTCATGGCCGGTCGCCAGCGGTTTGGATTCGCCCCATGTCTTCGTGACGATCCGCTCCGCATTCAAACCCAATTTAACGAGGTATTGGGCGGCGGATTGAGAACGGCGTTCGCCAAGAGCGATATTGTATTCTTCCGTGCCCCGCTCGTCGCAGTGGCCTTCGATCAGGAGAAGGTATTCCTGATGTTCGGCGAAATACTTGGCGATATTGTTCAAGCACTTTTCCCATTCCGGCTTGATATTCGATTTATCGTAATCGAAATGGATCCGGTCGCAAAGTCCGAACTCGCCCGCTCCCGGCAGTCCACTCAGGGGAATGGGCTGTCCAGCCATCGCATCGCGCTCCTGGGGACCACTCGTATCCGGGCCTTGCGGCAGAGGAACGCCTTTTTCCGCGCGAGCGTGCGCGCCATAGG
>CAZFOX010000442.1:0-4596 GCA_964520565.1 uncultured bacterium
GCTGGCCCGGATTCGTCAACGGATACCCGAAGTCCAACTTCTGATTGCCGGTCAGCCTATGGGATCGTTTGCACCGTACGAGAAATTAATCCGCGAGTTGCAACTCGAAGCGAATGTGGAGACGCGTTTGGGCTACATTCCCGACCCGGAGATTCCCGCTTTATTGAATTCCGCCGCTGTCGCTGCGCTACCCTATCGAGACATTTATCAGAGTGCCGCCTTGATGTTAATGCTGGCTTACGGAAAAGCGACGGTGGCTACCCAGGTGGGCGGCATTTCAGAAACGATCCGGCATGGAGAGACCGGTCTGATCGTCCCACCCGAAGATCCTGTCGCTTTGGCCGATGCGATCGCTGGATTGCTGCTCAATCCCGCTGAAGTACGACGGTTGGGAGACAATGCACGCCGGGATGCCCGTGAACGGTTTTCCTGGGAACGAATCGCCGAACAAACACTGTCATTCTATCGGGAAATCATACGATCCAGCCGATCGCTGGATTCTCCCGCCGATACCACAAACCGTGAAAGTAAGAAGGAATGCTTTTTATAATGGATAGAATTCTGGCGAGCGTCGAACGACTGCGTTTCCTGATTCTGGCAAGCATTATGCTGGTGACTCCGGTGGCAATCGATCTTCAAATCGCTCTCGGAGCCGGGCCGGAAACCAAGTTCCGGTTTTTGGAATTCGGTGTTGTGTTGGCGTCTTTTTTTTCATTGCCGCTTTGGTGCGTTCGGCGGAGTTCACTCCGATTGAATGGAACGACAGCGGCCATTGGATTATGGATTGTCTACCTTTTGATCCGAGCTGCCTTCGACTCCCATCGTGCTTTTGCTTGGGATGGAGCATTATGTCACATCTCCTGGCTGCTTTTTATTCTCCTAGTCGTCGATGCCTGCGCGACGCAGCGCGATTTTATGCAGCTACTCTGGATCGCGGTTATGGGACAGTTGGGGCCGGTCGCTCTGGCCGTAGGGAATATCTTTGGTGTGGATATTTATCTGAATTGGATCAAACAACTCCCTTGGCGGTGGGAAAATCCGTTAATCGGTGCAGATCGCGCCGTAATTTGGTCCAGTCTGGGAAATCCCAATTACTACGCAAGTTATGGGGCCATGCTTCTAATACTGACGGTAACCTGGCTTTTTTTATCCCGCCGGTGGTGGAGCCGGTCGCTGCTTTTCCTATATGCTCTCACGATTCTCACAACATTATTTTATACCTTTACACGGGGAATCTGGGTCAGTCTGTTTCCCGCTTTCTTCGGGATACTGTTCTTGTTGGCATATCGGCATATCAGAATCCATACGAGTATTTGGAGTCTTCTTCGGGACTATGGAAAATCATCCCTCGTAACGATTGCGGTTCTTGTTATACTGGGTGGCGTTCTGTTCGTTCTGGAATCCAAGGAAGGTCCTTTGCATAAGACCGCCAATCGATTCCAGCATGGTTTACAACTTCGGGATACCAGTCTGCGCTCGCGTCCCTTGTTGTGGTATGCCGCCTTGCGCATGTGGCGCGAAAAACCGCTGTGGGGGCAGGGAATCGGCCGCTATTCTCCTCTGTTCCTGGAAACGGCTTATCAGGCCGCCCAGGAAACCGATCCCCAACGGATCCAGCACGTCACTCGCGAGATGAATACGATTCGCACGGATCAGGCTCATAACGATTACCTGCAAATTCTTGCCGAGACCGGACTTGTGGGGTATGCGCTGTGGATTTTCTTCCTTCTGTCTCTCCTCGTACAGGCTTTACAGGGATTGTTACAATTGGATAACTCAGCGATCCGCTTGAAACTTCTAGCGGGTTGCTTGACAGTGGCTTTTATGACAGCCATTCAAGCCGCATATGATTTCCCTCTCCTTTTACCCTCCAGCGTCCTTATGTTTTCTCTGGCGGCGGCGGGAATCCTGGTTCTGTCTCGCGAACGGATCCCCCCGGAGTCGTATCGTTTCTCCCTTGCTCGCGTGAATATCTCGCTTGTTTTATTTCTCTTTATCCTGTGGGGCGGAATTCTGGTGCTCAATCATCTGCTGGCTTCCCACAATCTCGATAAGGGTTCCCGATTTTTAGATAATGCAATCCGGGACATTCAGCAGTCCCATTTCGAGAATGCGTATACCAATTTCCGCCTCGCCGAGCCCTATTTTCAACGTGCCAATCGATTGTATCCTGGTAATGGAATGGTGCTTTTCGACCTGGGGAGGCTATTGGCTTCTCAGGCCAAGTTGCAGAACGATTCCCGTCTTCGGTTACGTGCCATCGATCATATCTTGCGTGCCAATGCCACGTATTGCGTGCCAGAATCGTATTACCTGTTGTGTGAACTGTACCTGGATGAATCGCGTTACGCGCAGGCGAAACGTATGTCCGATATTCTTCTCGTGATTGATCCGGAACGCCGGGGTGTAAATTTCCTGGCCGCACGGGTGAATATGGAAACGGGGCTTGATTCTGAGGCGGAGCGACATTTGCGGCGCGAAAAGCGCCTGCATCCCGATAACAGCGATGCGATAGCCATGCTGGGGAAAATTGTGCAGGATCGGAAAAACGATCTGGCCGAGGCTGCTGCTCTATTCGAACAGTATCTGGAGCGGATTCCTCAGTCGGTCGATATTCACGAGCGCCTCGCGGATATCCAAACGCAATGGGGCGATTACACCAGGGCGCGGGAACATTATGAAACAGCGTTGGAAGGATCGCGCGCTCTTTCCCTGCGCGATATGGAAAAACGGATTCAAATGAAACTTGGCGATCTCGAACGCCGGTCGAATCAACAGGAAGGCTCAACGAATGATTCCGAAACCGAATGACGTCTTGCTTCAGGCAACAGATATCAAGAAAGTGTTTCATGCAGGCGAAGAAGATTTAGTCGTTCTTCATGGCTTACAGCTGCAGGTCTACGAAAGGGAGTTTCTCGCCATTACCGGCGAATCGGGTTCGGGGAAATCCACGCTTCTTCATTTGTTGGGTTGTCTCGACAATCCTACCGAAGGCCGGATTCTCTACCGTATGAATGGTCGGGAAAGCGATCTTTCCCGGATGAACTCACTCGATCTGGATCGTATCCGCAATCGTGAGTTTGGTTTTGTTTTTCAGTTTCATCATCTATTGCCCGAATTCAACGCACTGGAGAACGTGATGATCCCCGGTATGATCGCAGGGCAGCCTTCAGGCGAGTTGCGCGGCAAGGCGCGGACGCTTCTGGAAGAATTGGGATTGGGACACCGGTTGACCCATAAACCCACCCGGCTTTCGGGTGGCGAGCAACAACGTGTGGCGGTTGCACGCGCCATGATCAACTCGCCCACAATCCTGTTTATGGACGAACCCACCGGTAACCTCGATCCGGACAGTAGCGAAGAACTCGTTGCCTTGATTCGTCAGCAACAAATCCACTATCACCTGACGATCGTTATTGTAACTCACAATCAGGCCATCGCTCGTAGCGCCGACCGCCATTATAAATTGCAAAACGGTAAACTCGCGGCCATATGAATTATTTGAAAAATCTACTCCACAAAATCGCGCAGTTTGCGGCTGCGGATGGGGTGGCGCAGTTTGCGAAGGGCTTTAGTTTCGATCTGACGAACGCGTTCGCGGGTGACGCCAAAGCGGTTGCCGACTTCTTCCAGTGTTCGTTCGTAGCCGTCTCCGATGCCAAACCGCAGGCGAAGCACCGTTTCTTCCCGTTCCGTGAGCGTTTTTAGAACTGTTTCGATCTGTTCGTTCATGATGTGATCGGAGGTGCTGTGCGAAGGAGACGTAATGGATTTATCTTCGATAAAATCGCCGAAGTGGGTGTCGCCTTCATCGCCCACGGGCGTTTCCAAAGAAATGGGCTGTTGGGCGATTTTAAAGACGCCGCGAACTTTTTCGACCGGCATCGCGATTTGTTTGGAAATTTCGTCAGGAGTGGGTTCGCGTCCCAGTTCTTGAACGAGTTTGCGGGAGATGCGGGTCATCTTGTTGATGGTTTCGATCATGTGGACGGGAATGCGAATCGTGCGCGCCTGATCGGCAATGGCGCGTGTAACGGCCTGGCGAATCCACCAGGTGGCGTAGGTGCTAAATTTATATCCTCGCCGGTATTCGAATTTATCCACGGCGCGCATTAAACCGATATTGCCTTCCTGAATCAGGTCGAGAAACTGCAATCCCCGGTTGGTGTAATTCTTGGCAATGGAGACCACCAGGCGAAGGTTGGCTTTAACCACGTCCATTTTAGCCAGATGGGCAACGTTCTCACCGTCCTTAATCAATTCGACGATTTTTTCCAGTTTCTCCGGTTTATCGGCCAATTCCTTTTCGCATTTGATCAGACGATCCTGGGCGCGAAGAAGCCGTTTACAGATTTGGGTCAATTCATCGCGGCTCTTGCCGGTGCGTTTTTCCAGTTCACTTTTGCCGAAACTTGTATAGCGCAGTTTTTTAAATAATTCCTTGATCTGCCGAGCACGCATTCCCAGTTCTTTTTCAATCAGTTTGATATCCCACTTCGAATCCCCAATCCGGTGATATATATTGAGAACCTTCTTGGCAATTTTCCCAATCACTTCATGATCGATCTTCATGGCAATCAGGAGATTGCCGAGGTG
>CAZFOX010000442.1:4606-5065 GCA_964520565.1 uncultured bacterium
ATCTTTTTGCCGATCAATTTGGGACGGTTTCTCTTGGTAACTCGCCGCTCTAATTTTTGAACGTCCGAATATTCATCCTCTAATTGGCCTAATTTGGTACGCAAATCCTTAATTATTTTTTTGCGATCATCCTCGGTAAAGTTTTCATTCAAATCGAAATTCTGGATAACATCCTCGACTCGGATTTGGGATTGCTCGAGGCGTTCTACCATCCGGTTGATTTCATTCAAGGCGGTTTTACTGAGAGCGAGTGCGCGGCAGACCTTAAAACGGCCCGATTCGATCTTTTTGGCCAGTTCGATTTCTTCATCCCGATTCAACAGAGGAACACGTCCCATTTCGCGCAGATAAAGCCGGACGGGATCGTCCACCCGGGTTCGTTCCTCGGTATCGCCTTCCTCTTCCTCTTCTTCCTCTTCTTCGAGGTTGCCGCTTAAACTTTTAATCCGGGCTTCTCCC
>CAZFOX010000443.1:0-5052 GCA_964520565.1 uncultured bacterium
GATGTACGTCGCCTTTCATGCACCGCATGACCCGCGCCAGTCTCCCAAACAATATATAGATATGTATCCCCTGGACGAAATTGAAATTCCACCCAATTTCTTACCGGAACATCCATTCGACCCGGGAGAGCGCTATATCCTGCGCGACGAGCGCCTGGCTCCATTCCCGCGTACCGAAAAAGCCATCAAAGTTCACCTGCAGGAATATTACGCCATCATTTCGCACACCGACGCACAGATCGGACGTATCCTGGAAACACTGGAAAAAACCGGCGAAACGGAGAACACAATAATCGTTTTTTCAGCGGATAATGGGCTGGCACTCGGCCAGCACGGCCTTTTGGGCAAGCAAAATCAATACGACTGCAGCATCCGCATGCCGCTGATCTTTAACGGGCCGGGAATTCCCAAGGTGAAGAAAATCGATGCGTTGGTTTATATCCACAGCATATATGCGACAACCTGCGACCTGGCGGGAATACCCATTCCCGAAACCGTCGAGTTCCCCAGCCTTGTCCCGTTGCTGCATGGAAAGAAAAAACGAATACACGATGCGATTTTCGGATCGTACATCGATCATCAAAGGATGGTACGAACCGAAGAATACAAATTAATCCGTTACCCGAAGGTCAACGAAATACAATTATTCAATGTCAAAGACGATCCCTGGGAGACCACCGATCTCGCCGAAAATCCCCATTTCAGAGAGATTGTAATAGAATTGGATCGTCGCTTATTTGAATTGCAGAAAATGGCAGGGGATGAGATGACGCTGGAGCCGTTGCATTTATAATCGAAATGGATTGCCGATCCGCGAGATCAAAAATAATCAAAAGAAAATTCTTGAGGGAGAATCCAATTATGTACTTTCGATCCAATCAAGTAGGAATCTGGTTAGTGGCCGTTTTTTGGTGCGTGGGATCTTACGCTTTGGCGGCGGACGCTCCGCAACGTCTCCCCCGCAAGGACTGCTTTTTCGGCCTGCATTTCGATCTGCATCCCAGCGAGCACGATACGGAGTTAGGGAAAGATACGACCGAAGAAAACGTCGCTCAACTTCTGGAGCGCGTGAAGCCCGATTACGTGCAGTACGACTGCAAGGGGCATCGCGGGTACTGCGGGTATCCCAGCCAGGTGGGTTCGCCCTCGCCGGGCATCGTCAAGGACGCGCTGGCGGTCTGGCGCAAAGCGACGATGGATCGCGGCGTTGGACTGTACGTCCATTTTTCCGGCGTATGGGACGACCGGGCGCTGGAGCTGCATCCCGAATGGGCGCGCATCGACGCCGAGGAGAAGCCCGACAGGCAAAAAAACAGTACCTTTGGGCCTTATGTGGATGAACTGCTGATTCCGCAACTTCACGAAGTCGTATCGAAATACACCCTAGACGGCGTGTGGGTGGATGGCGAGTGCTGGGCGGCGGAACTGGATTATTGCCCGGCGGCGCTGAAGGCGTGGAAAGAAAAAACCGGTCTCGACGAAGCTCCCAAAAAAGCCGGTGACGCGCATTGGCAGGAATGGAAGAATTTCCAGCGCGATCAATTCGAAGCGTATCTGACCCATTGGGTCAACGAGTTGCATGGGCTCGATCCCGGCTTACAGAGCACCAGCAATGGGATGTACACCACCATGGCGCCCAAGCCGGTGACCGCTCCGCTCGATTTTCTCTCCGGCGATTATTCGCCGGGCGACTCGGTCGATACAGCCCGGCTGGAAGCCCGCTATCTGGCCAGCGTCGGCATGCCCTGGGATTTAATGGCCTGGGGATTCGACAAGGGCGAAGATTTTGGCTGGAGTTGGAAAACCCCGGTTCACCTGATGCAGGAAGCGGCCGTCGTACTCATGCAGGGCGGTGGATTTCAAATTTACTACCAGCCCACCCGGGCTGGATTCGTTCCCCCGCCGATTATCGAAACCACCGGCCAGGTGGCCGATTTTTGCCGTGCCCGCCAGACCGTCAGCCATAAAAGCGCCAGCGTTCCCCAGGTAGCGCTGCTCTTGTCGTATGAATCTTATAAGGATCGCAGCAATCGTGTGTATTCCGCCTGGGGCGGCGAGTATAACGGTCTCAAAGGCGCATTGTTTGCGCTTCTGGAAATGCATTACTCCGTGGATGTACTGGCCGAACATCAATTACAGCCGCGCCTTGCCGAGTACCCCCTGGTTGCGCTTCCCGATACCACCCGGCTGACCGAAGAATTCCGTACCGCTCTCCTGGATTACGTTCGCAATGGCGGAAACCTGTTGCTGATGGATCTGGAGAGCGCGAAGCTGTTCCAAAAAGAACTGGGCGTTTCGTTTGAAGGTGAACCGCAGACCGTGCAGGCCGAATTGGGAACGAAGACGGGCATAGTTAACCTTAACGGCGTCTGGCAGAAAGTTGCACTCGCCGGAGCGTCTACGCTGGGCAATCGCTATACGACCCGCGATGTACGCAGGCCGGGAGAACCGGCGGCCACTGTGGCGGATTATGGCAAAGGCAAAATCGGCGCGGTTTACGGGCCGTTCTGCCGGGGATACCTCAACACCCATCACCCCTGGCTGCGTGAATTCCTCCAGCCGCTCATGGAAGAACTGTTCCCCGAACCGGCGGTGAAGGTCGCCGCGCCCTCCAGTGTGGAAATCGCCTTGCGCCATACAAAGGATGGTCTCTTATCCTTGCATCTCCTCAACCGCGCCAATATGCCCCTGGGGAATTACCGCGTCATCGACGATGTCCCCAAAGCCGGACCGATTGAATTCACCCTGCAAGTCCCCCAAAGACCCAAACATGTCAAATTGGTCCCTAGCAACGATAAGTTGAACTGGCGATATAAGAATGGAGAATTATCCGTGAAAATCCCCAGCATTCATATTCATGAGGTTGTGGTTGTGGAGTGATCCGTGCGCAAGTTTGGATTGGATATCCTTCGTTTGATTGTATCGATACCGGCCGGTGTACTCATCGGCCTTTTTATTGTGTTTTGCGTTGCGTGTTTGTGGCTCTTTCTGCAAGCGGTTTACTATTCGATTTTCAATCCAGCGCTGGGAATCGATGCGATGGCCGGGGGCTTGAAATCGGTGGTCTTCGAATTGCCCCTGGTGACGTTCGGGCTTCCCTTGCTCGATGCGGGAATCTGCCCGGGGATTCTAACCGGCGTTTTCGCTCATCGTCTGCGCTCGTGGCGGACGCGGGCGGCGGCGGGTTGCGCCAGCGGATTGGCGTTTTGTTTCGTAGTCTGGTATACCTACGCGTTGTTCGATCCCATGCTGACCGCCGGCCTTGTGCTGCTGGAAATCTGGATTTCCTTTCTGGTGGAGTGGATCGATGCGGCACTTGTTTCGTTCATGCTGAAATCGCCCGATAGTGCCGCGCGGGAGACGACAGCCCTATGAAAAATCGAATCGCGATAGGGATCGTTGGTTCGCTGATCGTTTCCGCGATCGGCTTTAAGGCCTGCTGCACGTTCGTGAAACGCGATCCGGCGTTTGAAGCGCGTATCGAGACGTTCGTGCGCGGCAACGTTCCCGGTTCGGAAATAGACTTATTCAACGGACTCGGCTTGGGCGGCTGGGCGGCGTACGGTTTTGGCAGTTGGCGCGTCGACGGAGGCGTGATTACCTTTCGCCGGGGTACCGGATATCTGGCAACCCGGTGCGAAGAATTCACGGACTTCGTTCTGGACGCGGATATCCGCGTCAATGAAAACGGCAACAGCGGAATCTTCTTTCGCGCCCGTCATCCCGGTTTCGGATTGCGCTCGCAACCGGTCGGTTACGAAGCGCAGGTCGATCACCACGACCCCAAAAATCCCACCGGGAGCCTCTACAACCGCGTGACCGCTTATCGCGTAGTCAGCCGGGATGGCGAGTGGTTCCATATGCGGATATCCGCCCTCGGAGAACGCATTCAAATCCAGGTCAACGGCGAAACGGTGGTCGATGCAACGAACGCAGATTGCCGAAAAGGCTTCATCGCCCTCCAAGGCCACGATCCCTTCAGCGTTGTGTCGTATAAAAATGTCCGAGTGAGAATCCCGGCAGACGAATGAGGTTAATAGAAACCGCAGTTTTTTAAGAATAAGAGATATCGATCAGGCGCGGGTGCCAAGGGCGGCGTATTTCCCCGCCATTAATCCTTTACGGCTCTCAAAAACATGCTCGTTAACCTGCATGCACCATTTTCGAAATACCCAATCGTTTCGATCTTTTCCGAACCGGAAATAGGCAAGTTACCCGCGGAGCGCGGGCGTCCCCGCCCGCGTACAGCAACGCCGGGTAATATTCCCCCCTTCCCTGTTTTTAAGTCCCCCCACCAATTCTCTCCCCACATCACTCCCATCGGTTACTTTCATTGCATACGGGTACGCTCCCCCGGCTGCGGACGAGGACGTCCGCGCTCCATATTAAGAGATAGTGAATGACAAGACAGCGCTTTCCCCGCCCTTGATCCTTTACGGCTCTCAAAAACATGCTCGTTAACCTGCATGCACCATTTTCGAAATACCCAATCGTTTCGATCTTTTCCGAACCGGAAATAGGCAAGTTACCCGCGGAGCGCGGGCGTCCCCGCCCGCGTACAGCAACGCCGGGTAATATTCCCCCCTTCCCTGTTTTTAAGTCCCCCCACCAATTCTCTCCCCACATCACTCCCACCGGTTACTTTTTATATAAATGCGATTTATATATTTAGTAATTGGTGCATGTCAATCTCCGGAAATTTGTAATTTTGCAGGACCGTTCTTCTTTTTAATTAACGTATTGAAATCGAAATGAGCGGATTTAAGTTTGTTCAGATATTCCTTTACCTTTTCATTGTCACCTTTGCCGGCGTAAATTGCCATGAGATGGAAAGCCGCCAGGTTGTGATTTCCATCGAATTTCAGCGCTTTATTAAACGCATTCACGGCTTTGTCTATATCGCCCCCTTCCCAAATCGTTTTCGGAACTCGTTGTAAATAGAGGCAACCGAGATAAGTCCACATGGATGCATCATCATTTTTTAATTTAATATAATTTTGGTTCTTCGCTGAATAGAGTGGGTGTAGTGGGGGGGGGGGGGGGGCCCCCCCC
>CAZFOX010000444.1:0-5049 GCA_964520565.1 uncultured bacterium
GATTTGGAAATGTCCAAACCACTCCAGACCGCATGGCTCCCGGAATACAGTAGTTGTTTTTACCGAAAATGTCTGCTAAAAGAATAAAATAATCAATATTTAGAAACGATTTAACCGGATGCGGGGTTTCCGCTGGAATGGAACGCGAATGAATTTCGCATCGTTCTAATCGGCGAGGGAAATCCTTTTTCAACCTCCAGCGGTACTGCGTACCCGGGATAGACACTAACCTATTGATATGTCAACGCTTCCAAAAAACTGTTTTATTAAAATGTTGTATACTCACCCCGTCTTGCTTCTCTCGTCGCGCCGGGATCGATATAACACATTGATGCCGTTAACCTGGTATGCACCGGTCAGTTTAGATCCTCCCATGATTGGAATCTCCCTCAAACCCAGTTCCACGAGTTTCAGTTACATTCGCGAGAGCGGCGATTTTATACTGGGAATACCGGGTGGATCGATGGTCAAGGCGATCCATTTTTGCGGCGTTCATACTGGCAGGGATATGGATAAGATTCTTCACCTGAATCTGTCCACTACCCGCGCCAGGGAGGTTAGTCCGTTGATGGTGACCAACTGCATGGGACAGATCGAGTGCCGGGTGCGCCAGATATTCACCACCGGCAACCGGCCTTTTATAACGGGAGAGGTTCTGTCGGTCGTGGCCGAACATTACTACTTTCAGAACGGAGAATGGACAGGGGAAGCATGTCTCATCTATCACCTGGGAGGAAGCCGGTACCGAGTTGGAGACGAAACGGTGGATATGGAACGGATTCGACCCGGTTATATCCCGCCAGACTCCATCGGTTGACCGAATTCGAAGAGAAAACGGAAAAAATGGGACAACGCGGCCATGACGTGGCGAACGATGGAGGAACAAGCGGGCTTCCATCGGAGCGGGTTTTCGGAAAAGGATTACGAATGTGACCGGTATCCATACAATCACCCGAATCGAACAGGAAGAACGGGAACGACAAACGCTGGCGGCCTATGCGGTGCATTCCGGCGATTCGAAGGGACGGCAGTATCCCGAAGAGGAACATCCCTACCGGACTTGTTTTCAACGCGACCGCGACCGCATCGTTCATTCCGAGGCGTTTCGGCGTCTGGAATACAAGACGCAGGTGTTCATCACCGGCGCGGGCGACCATTACCGAACCCGCCTGACGCATACACTGGAGGTGTCGCAGATCGCCCGCACCCTGGCGCGCTCCCTGGCGATCAATGAGGATTTGACGGAAGCCCTGGCGTTGGCTCACGATCTGGGTCATCCTCCATTCGGCCATGCGGGAGAGCGGGTCCTGGACAAATTGATCGCATGTCAGGGCGGTTTCGAGCACAACGCACAGGCATTGCGAATCGTGGATTGGCTCGAATGCCGCTATCCCCAGTTTCCCGGCCTCAATCTGACCGTGGAGATGCGGCGGGGCATTTTGAAGGACAAGAAAGCGTATGAAGGGATGGGAGAGGATTTACCCGAACGGCTTTCCATCGAAGCGCAGACGGTGGATATCGCCGACGAAATATCCTACACCAGCCACGATTTAGACGACGGCATCGCGGCGGGCATTTTGAATCCAGAGGATATCCTCAAAGTAACGTTATGGCGGGAAGCGCATGAAACCGTCCGGCGGCGATACCCCGGGCTGGATGAAAAACGGACTTGGAATCAAATCGTCATCGCGGTGATCAACGCCCAGGTAACGGATGTTCTCGAAGAAGCGTTCCACCGCTTAGGCCAGTCCGAAGATACTCGAAGTGAAAACGCCATCGCATACAGCAAAGTCATGCAGGAGAAGGTACAGGAGGCCCGGGAATTCCTTTTCGAACGACTCTACCGAAATCCCAAAGTTTTGCGAGCCAACAGCCGCTGCCAGATGGTATTGAAAGGGTTGTTCGATTACTATTGCGAAAATGTCAATCAGCTACCGCTCTCGTTCCAGGAGCGGGTAGAGATCGGCGGGCTGGAGAGAACGGTTTCGGATTATATTTCGGGGATGACCGACCGGTTTGCGCGGGAAGATTACCGGCAGTTGTTCATTGTATAGGATCGGCTATGATCCGGCGTGCGTTCCTCTTCCCGATCGTGCTGATTCTCGTAGCGGGACTGGTGGTTCGGCGATACGAACAGTTACGCATCGAATTCGACAACACTCGTTTTTTTCTGAATGCCGGGATGGCGCTTTCACTCTGTACGCGCGGCGATCTGCAATCGCCGGGTCTGCATGCCGTGGAGGAACTGAAAACGTTCCCGCAAAATCCTCTTCCCCGGCTGCATACCTATTATCCTCAGATTCCCATCAAAGCGTTGATCGATCCCTTTCTGCCCAAGCGGCTTTCCAACCGGTATCTGAATCTGGAATACGGCTACGTGGAGCATGCGGAATGGACGCCGCCGCTGGTCGGGCTGAACGATAGACCGGTTTGGTTTATCTATGGATGCGGGCCAGCACAGGTTGCACCCGGAAGGATCGATTCCGCCAGTGGAGACGGAGTACGAGTCATCCGCTTCGAGACACCGCCCTATCAGCCCAGCAACGGCCTGTTCAGCCAGGGATATTTATACGCAGACTCCCTGGGAAACCGGCTGGGAAAAATTCACTGATCCGAAGGTCCACCGTTCCACGAAAAGGGTTTCAAAGCGTGGCGAGTTGATTCAAGGCTTCCTGGACGGAGGCGTAATTTTCAAAGAGACCGTCCAGGCGGGTGATCTCAAAAAGATGGAAGACTTTCTCATGGATGGTTCCGGCGAGAACGAATTTTCCGCCGTGCTTTTCGGCTAATTGAACTCCTTCCACCAAGGTAGCCAATCCCGAGCTATCCATATAGTTCACTTCATCGACATTCACGATGACGTGTTTGATACGATTGGTATAGGCTTTTTTTATGGCGTCTCGCAACATGGGGGAATGCCGGGAATTCAACGGGCCTGCGGCTTCGATCACGACAATACCGTTATCTTCCGACACGGAAAACGCAAACGGAGAATGAATCGGCGATTCGTTAATCAATTGGATTGCCCCCTCAAAAATCGTTAACTTTTTAATATTGTAACCGGATAACCGGAGGATTGTCAGGTTTCAGTTTCCATTTATCTGTATTCATGTTATACCTCATCCGAAGCAAAGTGAGAAGACGCTATTTATACTTGTTTCTCTTTGATCCACCGAAGACGATATTCTTCCAGGGTTAGGATTCGATTTTCCCTCAATACCGTTTCGATTTTTCGCTCCGTAGTGTGAAGACCGGTGTAGTGGATCGCGCGCAGTTTCCGAGGAAGCCGGATGGGGGGATGTTTGGGGACGAATTCCCAGGGATGAATGTAGACAACCGGCACGCCTCCTTCGGCCTGGAAACGTTTTCGAGCCCATCGCAGGTACCACTCCGGCAGGATACGCAACGTTCCTCCACCTCCGACCGGGAGGCGGAATCCACCCCACTCCACTACGCCGGGAGGGATTTCCAGCAGTCCATGCAGATCGTGAGGGAAACGGCTGGCGCGGCGGTCGCCATACAGGTACGTCGCGTGAGGATTGATGGACGAATCGTAGAGAATGCCGTTTTCGCGCAGGATTTCAAATTGCCAGGTCTGTCCGACGTCCAACGAAAAAGCCGGAGCCCGATGTCCGGTAATAGGAGAACCGGGAGCCAGACCGCGCAGGATTTCGAGGCTGCGCCGGACGCTCTCGGCGAACTGCGGCTCGGAGAGGCGGGAGACAAAACGATGATCGTATGTATGGGTGGCGATTTCGTGGCCTCGTTCCACCGTCCATTGCACCAGTTCGGGGTACCGCTCCGCCACCCAACCGAGAAAGAAGAAGGTGGCTCTGGCCTGATACCGCTCGAATAAGGCGAGTATGCGTTCCATGCCAGTGTGAATGGCCGAGGGAAAGGACGGCCAATCCTCCACCGAAATACATTCCGGGCTCATGAAATAATCTTCCACGTCGACGCTCAGAGCAACGGTGGACGAGAGCGATACGCCGGGAGAAACGATTCCTTCGGTTTGACGGCCGTTCATAGTATCATAGTATCCAAACAATATCACTCCAGAAATCACACCGACTGCGATGAGTTCTATACACAAGATCGAAGAAGAGACAATCGTCGGCAAGGCGTACGACGCGCGCCTGATGAAACGGTTATTAACGTATCTGTCTCCCTATCGCCGTTATTTGGTTCTGTCGCTGCTGGCGTTACTGGTCTACACGTCGATCGATCTCTACGCCTCGGTCTATCTGTATAAAGTCGTTGTGGATCATTATATCCAAAACAAGATCGAATCGGGATTGACCGTCCTGTCCCTGATCTACCTGCTTCTGTTGATCGCTGGACTGATATTTCAATACGTCGAGTTCTATCTGGTCAACGTCATGAGCCAGAAGAGTATGTACGACCTTCGGCTGCACTTGTTCCGGCACCTGGAGAAGATGTCCCTGTCGTTCTTCAACCGGAGGCCGGTCGGCAACCTGTTGACACGCATCACCAGCGATATTGAAGCGCTCGACGCCATGTTCGCCAACTGTATTGTTTTTACATTCAACGATCTGTTGATGATCTTCGGGTTATTGGCAATTATGATTTACCTTAGCCCGGCGCTCACTTTGGTTGCTTTGGCGGTGACGCCGCCCATGGCATGGGCGAGTTTCGTTTTCCAGAAAAACGTGCGGGAATCGTACCGGGATGTGAGACGGCTGCTCTCGCAGATGAACGGTTTTCTTCAGGAAAACATCACCGGCATGGAGACTGTCCAGGTATTCGGTCGGCAGGAACGCAATTACCGGCAGTTCGCCGATCTGACCCGGGATTTCCGCGACGCCAATCTGCGCAGTGTGATTCATTTTGCGTTTTTTGTGCCGACCGTGGAATTTCTAGGTTCGCTGGCGGTGGCACTGCTCCTTTGGTACGGGGGAGGCTGGATGCTGGCCGGTTCTTCGGCCATCACGTTCGGGACACTGGTGGCGTTTTTGCAGGCCTCTCAAAAGTTCTTCCAGCCGATCCGCGATCTGGCCGACAAGTTCAACATCATGCAAACGGCCATGG
>CAZFOX010000445.1:0-5047 GCA_964520565.1 uncultured bacterium
CAATAAGAAAAATTCATAGATCCGAGGACTATTCATGAAAAATCATCGCACGGAACCGCACCTCTTCACCCCCATCGAAATCAACGGAACTACCCTGGACGAACAACGCCAGTACCTGATCGACTGTCTGGGGATCGGCGATGTCTGGCGTGTGTTTCGCATCATGGCCGAATTCGCGGAGTCTTTTGAAGCGCTGGCGAAATATTCCAATGCTGTGACGGTTTTCGGTTCCGCCCGAACGCCGGAGGGACATCCCCGTTACGAACGGGCGCGTGAATTGGGGAGGCGTATCGCTCAGGAAAATCTGCCGGTGATCACTGGCGGCGGCCCGGGAATCATGGAAGCGGCCAATCGCGGCGCGTTCGAATCCGGCGGACGCTCGGTAGGGATGAACATCGAACTGCCTCTCGAACAACAACCCAATGAATACCTGACGGAAAGTCTTAATTTCCGCTATTTCTTCATCCGCAAAGTCATGCTGATCAAGTATTCAATCGCATTTGTGATTTTCCCCGGCGGGTATGGAACCATGGACGAACTATTCGAATCGCTGACTTTGATTCAAACGCGGCGTATACGAAAGTTTCCGGTCATTCTCTTCGATAGCGAATACTGGCGTGGGCTGGTGGAATGGATGAATAATAAAGTACTGGAGGACGGAAATATATCGCCCAAGGATCTGAACCTGTTTCACGTGACGGATTCTCTGGACGAAACGATCGAGATTATTAAAGGGTCGGATCAGTTTGTCGCTCCGACGGCTTCATCTTAACTTTCCAAATAAAAGCAATCGTACATACCAACATCGCGCCCAGGGTGTCCGCCATCCAATCCTGTACGTCGGGATTTCGTCCTGGAACGAAACTCTGATGATATTCGTCGGTGATGCCATAGAGAGAGGTTAACAGGACACTGAGTCCCAGGACGGAGAGTGTGAGGGTGGAATAATTTCCCCGCGTGAGGGCGCGTAAAAATAGAAATCCCAATACCCCATATAAAATGAAATGCGCCAATTTATCGGCATAGAACATCCAGGCCGGAGCTTCGAAGGGAAATTGCGGACTGGAGGAAAGAAAAAAGATAAAAGCCATATAGGCGGCGACGGGAAACCAATAGCGTATCAGATTATTCATGTTGAGCAGTAGATTCTTTCCAAGCGGTTGTCTGTTTCATCTTCTGTAACGCGCATTCGTATGCCCATTTGGCACGATAGGAACTGCGCACCAACGAACCGCACAACGCGGCGGCGAAGCCCAGTTTCAGGGCGAATTCTTCGTATTGCTTGAATTCTTCGTTCGATACAGCGCGTTCTACTGTAGCATGGCGCGGCGTGGGGGAAAGGTATTGGCCGACGGTCAGAATCTGGCAACCGGTCTCACGCACCTGGCGGATGGCGTCGAAGAGTTCCTCGTTGGTTTCTCCCAGACCGGCTATAACCCCGCATTTGGTGACAAAACCTTGTTCGCTAGCATGGCGAAGAATGGCCAGCGAATCGTCCCAGTTCGACCAGGGCTGGATGGTGCGGTACAGGCGGGGAACAGTTTCCACATTGTGATTGAGAACATCCGGTTTGGCGCGAAGAACGACATCCAGCGATTCGAGGTTTCCACAGAAATCGGGAACCAGGAGTTCCACCAAACACGAAGGGCGGATGGCGCGGATGCAGCGGACGGTTTCTGCAAAGATAAACGCGCCGCCGTCGGGCAGTTCGTCGCGATTGACGGAGGTAATGACCGCGTAATCGAGTTTCAGGTCGTTCACCGCTTCGGCGACGCGATCCGGCTCGGAAAGGTCGAGTTCCTGCGGTTTTCCATGCTGGACGGCGCAAAAGCGGCAGGAACGGGTACAGATATTGCCGAGCAGCATAAAGGTCGCCGTTCGCTCCCTCCAGCACTCGGAGAGGTTTGGGCAGCGGGCGCTCTGGCAGACGGTATGCAGTTCTTTAGTCTCCACGATGCGAAGAACATCGCGGTAATCCCTGCCGCCCGGCAGTTTGATTCGCGGTTTTACGAGAGTGGGCATAATGGGAATAGTATATTTTGTCTACGAGTAAATGCGAGGTATTAGGAGGGTGAGGGACTCTACAAGACCATGCACATAGGCTCGAGGGAGTTTTACCTTTCCGATTCACGAATCCTTCGCGAGCAAATCAAAAAATATCTCTTCGATTTTATCCGCTACGCTCCATAAATCCGGCGCGATTCCGCCCAATTCTTCGGCCAGAGAAGTGACGTGTAAATCCGGCATGCCGCAGGGAACGATCAGCCGGAAGGCTTCATGTTGGGGCGTAACGTTCAGCGAGAAGCCATGAAACGCAAATCCTTTGCGGATGCGGACGCCGATGAAGCCGATCTTTTTTTCGCCGATCCAACAGCCTGCTTTCCCCTCGATGCGCTGAGCGGCAAGCCCATACGTTTCGCATATCTGGATCATCAGGGTTTCCAGGAAACGCAGATACTCGTGAATGGTGATTCCCCGTTGGCGCAGGTTCAGGATTGGATAACCCACCAACTGGCCAGGGCCGTGATAGGTGGCTTTGCCGCCGCGCGGGCTTTTGAGCAGCGGGATACCCATGCGCTCGTAATAGAGGGGAGCGAACGCCAGGTCGCTGGAACTGGCGGCCGTGCCCAGGGTGATAGTGGGGGGGTGCTCGCAAAGAATCAGCGCTTCGCGTCCATCCGCCACCCATTCTTCCTGCGTTCGGGCCGCATCCTCATAGGGGAATGAGGTATCCCAGCGGAAGACCGGCAACGGCAGCGCTCCATTACGCGCCATGAATCCGTTCTCCAAGAACGTCCAGCGCGGATTCCATGATGGATTCGCCCAGTGTGGGGTGGGCGTGGATGGCTTTGCCGATCTCTTCCGCGGTGACTTCCTGATAAAGCGCCAGAACGATCTCGTGGATCATCTCGGTCGCGTCGCCGCCGATGATGTGTCCGCCGATCAGCCCGCCGTATTTCTTTTCAAACAACAGTTTGACCATGCCGTCCGTATCGCCGGTAGCCAGGGCGCGCCCGCTGGCCTTGAATGAAAAGGAGCCAACCGTATATTCGATACCTTCCTTTTTGGCTTTCTCTTCGGAGTATCCGGCGCTGGCGATCTGGGGTTTGCAGTAGGTGCAGCCGGGAATCTTGTTGTAATCGATGACGTGTGGATTCTTGCCCGCAATATGCTCGACCGCATGCACGCCTTCCGCGGAAGCGACATGCGCCAGCCAGGGCGGGCCGATGACATCGCCGATGGCGTAGATGGTGGGGATGCTGGTCTGCATGTGTTCGTTGACGGATATCCCGGCTTTGTACGTTTTGACACCCACCTTTTCCAAGCCCAGATTTTCGACGTTCGGCGCGACGCCGATGGCGATCAGGGCTACATCTGTATCGAGCGTTTTTTTCTGTCCGCCCGCCTCGTATTCCAGGTGGACGGTCTCCCCATTGCGCGCGACAGCACGGACGAGCGCTCCGGTTTCAATCTTCACGCCGCGCCGGGTGAACGAACGTGCGGCCAGTTTGGATATCTCGCCGTCTTCGACCGGCAACACCCGATCGAGCGCTTCCAGGATGGTGACCTCCGACCCGAAAGCGCGGTAATAATAGGCGAATTCCATGCCGATCGCTCCGGAGCCGACAATCGCCAGCCGCTTGGGCAGGGTGGTTAACGTCATGGCCTCCCGGCTGGTGATGATGCGTTCGCGGTCGATTTTCACACCGGGCAACTCGCGCGAACGCGCGCCGGTGGCGATGACGATTTTATCGGCAGTATACATGGCCGATTGGTTTTCGTGTTTCACTTTGATGCCGTTGGGCGAGATCAGAGTGGCCTCGCCTTTGATGAGTGTGATTTTGTTCTTCTTGAATAAATAATCGATTCCCTGCGAGTTGCGTTCGGAGATTCCCCGGCTACGTTCGACAATAGCGGCGAGATCGAACGCGGCTCCATCCACTTTCAATCCGTACGATCCGGCCTTCTGGATCGATTCGTAAATTTCGGCGCTCTTAAGCAACGCCTTGGTGGGGATACAGCCCCAGTTCAGGCAGACACCGCCGGGACGGTCTTTTTCGACGACGGCGGTTTTCATACCCAGCTGGGAGGCGCGAATGGCGGCGACGTACCCGCCGGGGCCGGAGCCGATTACAAGTAGATTAAAATGAGTTTCGGTTGTCATGGAATCATCCTGAGAATCAATGAATTGATAAAGCGCAATCCATCATACAACTGCCCTACATCCGATCATGAAGTTCTTGAGTGCACTTTAGCTTGATATGGAGCGTCGCCCTCCCGATAAAACACCACGTGTTACAAACACAGCGCCGTAGGGGTCTCCATGATTTTCTTGAGCGTGGCCATAAACGCTGCGCCTTCCGCGCCGTCGAAGACGCGGTGATCGCACGAGAGCGTCAAGCTCATCCGCTGTCCGGGAACCACCTGTCCGTCTTTCACCACGGCTTCTTCTCGCACGGTTCCTACCGCCAGGATGGCGGCCTGGGGTGGATTGATCACCGCCTGGAAACGGGTGATTCCAAACATTCCCAGATTGCTGATGGTGAACGTGCCGCCGCTCATCTCCTCGAGGGAGAGGCGTCCCTTCTGCCCTTTCTCCACCAGAGCCGCCCGGTCGCGGGCGATCTGTTCCAGGGTTTTGGATTCGCAATGAGGAATCACGGGAACCAGCAGATGGCCGTCTCCAGCGACGGCCAGACCGATGTTGACGACGTGGAAGCGGCGTAAGGCGTTTCCCGCGAATTGGCAGTTGATCTGGGGATGCTTTCGTAATGCGACGGCGCACGCCTTCAAAATTAGATCGGTCAAGGTAATACGAATATCGCCCGCCAGTTCTTTGAGTTGCCGGTTGGCGGCCAGTAGTGGAGCCGCATCGATATCCATCTCCAAATAGAAATGGGGGATCGGCCCCAGGCTTTGCGGCAACCGGTTGGCGATCGCCGCCCGCATGGAAGAAAGAGGAATATCCTCATAGGGTTCCCCAGACATCGCCGCAACCGGCGCGGGCGGCGCACTGGGAATCCCACCGCTTTGTTCAATGTATTCT
>CAZFOX010000446.1:0-5040 GCA_964520565.1 uncultured bacterium
ATAACACCCTTTTTCCCTTCCTCGGCTAATTGCGTGGCCATGGCCCCGCCAATGAATTTTAGCGATTCGTGGATGAGAGGATCGACATTGGGATTCACCGGATCGAAAAAAGGCGGCACAAAGAATCGGCATCCCGAACTCTCCATCTGGTGAATGTCGTAAATAATACAGGGATACCATTGCCGGTAGAGAATGTGAGTCAGGATTTTCGATTCCCTCTGAGTGAGCATGAACCAATCGCGATTGTCGTCGTGTCCCACATATTTTTGATAGAGCCAGGGCATCCCTGTACCTTCCCAAGGTTTTCCCAGCGATTTTTCATACCAATCGATAACCTTATTGATTCCGTCGGGATTCGCGGAAGGAACCAGGAGGATAATCGTGTTTTCCAGGATTTCTTGGATGAGAGGATCGTTTCGAGTAGCTAATTCATACAATAACTCCATCGACATCTGCGAGGCGGCGATTTCGCTGGAGTGCAAAGAACAAGAGATTAATAATACAGTCTTGGCTTCCTGTAAAAGGCTTTCTATTTCATCCGATCCGATTTCGCCTGGGTGGGATAATTTTCTCTGAATTGCTTGATATTTATGGAGTTGTGTTAGAGTCTGCGGAGTGGAAATCGTTGCGATAATATACGGGGAACCTTCTGTTCCCCGGCCAATTTCCTCAACGATAACCCGGTCGGATTGTGCGTCAACTCCGTAGAAATAGGAGACAATAGTTTCCCATCGAACCAAATGGTAATCGTCCCCAGGCCGGAATCCTAAAAATTCTTCCGGGGATACAGGTTCGCTGTGAACTTGGGGTAAAAATAATAGCGAAGCAATAATAAATCCCATTAAAATCCGTATCATAAAAAATCGACCTCAAAGATGACTAAGATAGTCAATTATTCGTTTACACCGATTAGTTTATATAGTGTACCCGGTTACCGTTGTGGGAATCTACGGTAAGAGTGGATTTCGATAAATTTATCGCTAAGTGAAAAAAACAATTGCCAAAACACGAGTTCTATGTTGAAATGAATATTGAGCGTGTGTCATGAACCGATTCAATCTCTCTCGAATCATCCACAAAATAGAAAACATCTTTTGCATTTTGTGGAGATAACGATTTATAATGGTGGATAGAATCGGTCATCTGGGAGAAGGAAGGCAGAGTCAGTTTGAGGCTGGGGAAATGATGCGTTTGGAAAAAACTGCTGTTGGCGAGGTTGCCTTATTGCGAGTATCGGGGACTATTTCTTTTTCCGATATTTCAACCCTGAAATCGACGTTATCCCGCGTGGTACGGGAAGGAAAGAATAAGATTGTTGTAGATTGCAAGCAGATGGATAGCCTGAATAGCAAGGCACTGGCGATTTTTTTATCGGCGTATAAATCGTTGGAAGGCGGTACCATTGCGTTTGCCAGCGCCAACGATCACGTATCGCGAATTTTCCATACCACCAATCTGGATACGATGTTTCCCTTGTACGACAGCGTTGAATCGGCCGTGAATGCCGTTAAATGAATGGTCCTATATCCAAGAGAGGATATACCCATTATTCGTGTGTTCGTTTAAGGAGAAATACCGTCGCAGCCCAACCACAAGCCCCGCCGAGTAGAAAACAGAACAAGGCGATAAAGATCAATGGAACCGTTGGACTCCAGAGAAAAATCCACACGGTCGTTGGGGTATAGTTCTTACCCAGAAATATTCCGAATAACAGAATCACTGCGCATAACGATATCAACTTCACCCACTTGCTGGTTTCCGGTTCCAACATTGGATTTCCCGTCCCTTTCAAATTTCTTTTCAGTGATGTTTTATCATATCGGCATCCAGGTATTCTGAAAATCCATCCACCATCCAGATTACGAATTCACAGGCTGGGATATTTCAACCGGGCTTCTATTCGGAAATCGGACGATCCTATCATTTTCAGAAATGGCGGATTGCTTCGCTTCGCTCGCAACGACAAGAATAGGAAAAGTATGGATATGAAATAGCAAGCAGGTATAAGGTTGGAGAGGCGCAATATCTGCCCTTACTTACGATATACCGCCAGTCGCAGGCGAGAGTAAGTCAGACAATAAAAGAGTCCTGCGAGTAATAGATAGATCGCCACTTGCGTGATCAAGATTTCTTGCCACCAGGGTTCGATTGAATTTCTGTATGTGCCCAATATTGATAGAGGAGAAATCAAACAGGCCATTACACTTGATCGATAACCCATAATACTGAGAAAAGCTGGTGAGAATAGCAGAAGATAGGGAATCACCAGCGATACGATATACGAGGTGGTGGTTTTTTGAGATTGAATCGAAACGTATGTTGAAAATGAGAGGATGAAAAGGAAAAACGGGTAACCAATTGCCAAGAAAATCAAAAAGATTTTTCCCGTGTAGATATATCGATTATCTCCAAATATCCATAATACCAATCCTATAATAATGACTGGTGTTAGAAATACTCCGCATCGTGCGTGAAACAACATGAATCCCGCCCATAGTTTTCCATGAAGCATTTTAATGAAAGACAATGTCGTGGTCGAAATAAGATCCCATGTTTGTTGATCCTGTTCACGCCGGAATGAATTCGCTGCATAGGGAACGATGAAAAACGGTATAAAAAAAAATATTATCGTTAAAGGAAAGGTCATATTTTGATAGAGATTTTTTCCGATTTGACTGGAAAACGGCAAGAGCCAGAACAAAATCATACTGGCTATCAATATCCAGATGGAGGTTTTAATTAGATTTGTTCGTTTGTGCAGAAAATATTCCCGCAGTTCCCGAATCGCCACGGGATTGCCTTTTTCGGGAAAGAATGGAATAAAATCGGTCAACGGAACATCCGTCCTGGATGGTTTAATATTGAATAGGTTGCGTTTTACCCAATTCCAGATCGATTCCCGCTTAAAACATCCCGCTATTTTTAACAGACGCCGCTGACAGAATAAGAGAAGGATAATGAAGATAACAAGCGTACCGATACCATGGAGAAACACCACTCCCAGCAGGTCGATTTGTCCGTAAACCAGATCCCTACCTAAGAATCTGAAAGGGAATCGCCAACTTATATCGAGCAGGGGAAGCAATGCGAGCTCGATGGGAGAGATGGCCTTGCCGATTTGAGGAGCGGTTTTTTGGAGGGAAATGGGCAAAAATAGAAAAAAGAAACCAATAATGGCATAAGTATGAACCAGCGATAGAAACAAACTCCGCGTAATAAGTGTACACACCATGCCGATGATCGAGATCCAAAGAACCGTAATCGCTCCGAAGAGGATAAACCAAAGCCCGGCATCGATGGTTTTGGGAATCACAAAGAAGAAAAATATGAAGAAAACCGCGATTCCCGCCATCCATTTTGCATAGAGAATGAGGGGATAGCCGAGACAACGGTATAACATTCTCTCCAGTTTCGATGGCGTGGACGCCACAACGTCCCAGGGCTTTCTTGCCCATTGTTCGTGAAAGAATACCGTTCCGATCAAGGGAAATAGTACCAGAAGGAATGCGCTGAGAAAAAAAGCGAAAACGAAGAGCATTTCAAAAGAGAAATATACGCTCTGGTAGTAATAAACAATTACGGCTATGGTTTTCCATACAACAATCCAGACGAAGCCAATCAACACCGTCGGCTTTCCTAATAATCGAGCGAGAGAGATTAGCATTCGCTCCAACCAACGTCCGGCGCGTTCCTGAGTACGCGGCATCATCTGCCAGGCGCATGCCATCAGGAGAAAAAGAAATATGAATGCCATACAAATAAAATGGATGGTCAGAGTTTGTGAAATATTGAAATACTTGAGAATCTGATCGACGTCATTGGGAGCCACGACGTATAGAATCAATAGAAACGGTGAAAACAGAATCGATACGCTGGGACTGTTCGTAAGAAAAATAGGCATAAAAGGCATTGCAAAAAAATAGAGAAAACAAAATATATACGCAAACGAGATCGACTGAACCGTCCGCTTCCAGCGAATTGAGCAGAACAGGCCGATGGTAGCAGCGATTGCGATTTCTTCCATGAGAGCGGCGACAGTCACAAGAATCTCCTGGGGAGAAACGCTTCCCATCGGCAAGATCATGCTATATATAGGAATCATCGACACCAGGATGATTCCAACAAAAAGAAAAGAAGAGAGTAATTTCCCAACAATAATGCTTGCCAGTGCGATTGGGCTGGTTTGCAATAGATCCCAGGTTTCTCGTTCGGTTTCCAGATTGATCGCGGTGGCGGAAAACAACGGAACGATCAGGAGCAGAACGATTCCTTGCGAAATCGATAAGAAAAGCAACATCTGCCACGATAAATTCAAAGATAAATTCAAGTGTCCTCTTGATAAAAAATCATTCCAACCCAATGTAAAAATCAGAGTGGCAACGGCCAGGAACAGAAATAAATAGAAGAACGATTGCTTTTTACGGAGTTGAGTAACCAGTTCGCGGAGGATGATAGGATTGTTCAGGAAACGAGGACGTTCCTGCCAGAGTTTCCCAATTCCCCACCCCATTGTTTGAATCAGCGCAGACACTTTTCTCATTCAAACCTCCAGTAGTTTCATTTCTCCACTATTTAGAGAACAATGCGGGCGTGGACGTCCGCACTCCATTCCATTTTCCCTGGTTGGGACAGGCAGACCGATGGATACACGTATGGCCTACCCCCTCTATTCAGTAACGCCCGATAGACGGTTTACGACTCATTTTTCAGATCGGAATGATTGCCGAGACTGTCGTAATACACCAATCCCATACTGGTAAGGCCGTTGCTGGGATGATAGAGATTGCTGCGGAGGGGAAACGTTTCGTAAGGAACGCGCCGTAACACTGTGATACTGTATTGCGGGGGAAGTTTCAAAGCGGGGCCGATACTGAACGCTCCCCAGCCGATGGTGGAATAATCCGGCGCCAATAGGGAGGATTCATTACCCGATTTTACCCAATGCGCGACAAATGGCGTCAAGGGTTGCTCGTTTTGGACGGCTTGAGAAAGAAATGGATCGTTGGGCATCTCTTGTAGATAGGCGGTCGGAGAAGTGAG
>CAZFOX010000447.1:0-5033 GCA_964520565.1 uncultured bacterium
ATGTCTTCAGCCGCACGGTCTACGGCGCGCGCATCTCGCTGGGTATCGGCGTTTCGGCGCGCACGCTGGGGTTGCTGATCGGTCTCTTTGTCGGCTGTATCTCCGGGTATTACGGTGGCAAGGTCGATCTGCTTCTGCAACGCTTGGTAGATATGACGCTGGCGTTCCCTTTCCTGCTGTTGGTGATCTCCATTGCCGTGATCTTTTCCGAAATGGAGCATGACTTGCTCGGTGTATTGATCGCTCTGAGCGCGGTGATGTGGGCCAGCCTGGCGCGGATCATGCGTTCGCAGGTCATGGTAGTGAAGGAACGCGATTACATCGCCGCCGCGCGCGCTTTCGGTGCATCCGGCTTTCGTATTATCGTGCGGCACATTCTTCCCACCAGCTACGTCCCCGCTCTCATCTGGTGGACGATGGGATTGGCACAAGCCATCATGGCCGAAGCCGGCCTCTCCTTTCTTGGCCTCGGAGCGCAGCCCCCAACTCCCAGCTGGGGTGGAATGATCAACTACGGCTCTTCCGCCCTTCGGATGGCCCCCTGGGTAACCGTCTTTCCCGGAGCCGCTTTGGCTTTGACGGTTCTGGGTTTCAACCTGCTGGGAGAAGGGCTTCGCGACGTGCTGGATGTGCGCCGGACGGAAGATAATGCCGATCGCTCCTAATTGTCCGCCTTTCGATCGGCATGGCTTTCATCGGTTCGTCCGATTATCAATAATACCATGATAGAAAAGAATCCCAGTAAAATCTATAATGATTGAACTCTCTCGCAAGACAACGGCTTCCAATGATCGATCGTAAATGGATATACCTGATACTATTCGCCGTCTGGGCTCATTCCACGTCTTCGCAGGAACCCCCCTTCCAGGATAACGTCCTATCTTTTACTCAGTACTCCTATACCGAAGGATTGCCGTTCAACCCCGATTCCGTCATTTTTCAGGATCGCGCCGGGTATATGTGGTTTGGATCGACGCAGGGACTCTGTCGGTACAACGGGTATTCGTTCGAGTATTTCGGAGCCGATCCACAAAAATCCAACGCGCTTTCCAGCCCGGTCGTCCTATCGATTTATGAAGACGAATGGGAACGTCTTTGGATCGGGACCGACAATGGTCTTAACTGTCTGGATAAGTGGCGGGAGATCTGCCGGCACTATTTTCACGATCCCGCCAATCCCCAATCGTTAAGCGATAACCGGGTCATCTGTCTCGCCGGAGGGATGAATAATTCGCTTTGGGTGGGAACTGCCCAAGGATTAAACCAACTCGATTTAGAAACGAATATCTGTACGCAATACGTTCATATGCCCGCTTCCCCCGAAGAGCCTCTATGCAAGGCCATCGGAGCGATCTATGCGGATGAAAACGGAATAGTATGGGTTGGATCGAACGACAATCTGTTTCGATTCGATCCCCGGGCGGCGCAATTTGCCCCGGTGTCGTTCGGAAAAGAATTCATTGGCGAATCTCGCAAAATTACCTGCATTCAGAAAGCCCGTTCGGGAAAATTATGGATTGGTTGTTATAAATTGGGATCCATCTGCCTCGATCCCGACACAAACCAAGTCGCTTTCTATAAGCGCAAACCGGACGATCCCTATGAAGTACATCTTAGTCTTTGCGAAGACAATTCTGGAATCCTTTGGATCGGTACGGGCGCGGGCCTCCTGCGCTTGAATCCGCAAACGGGTGCCTGGGCGCGAGAGACCTACCGGCGTGAGCGTCCCAACAGTTTAAGCAGCCTGGGCGTCCTTGCATTAGGGAGGGAACGTTCCGGCGCGGTTTGGCTGGCGACCAACAATAAACTGAACCGCTACGATCCCAGCCGCTTCCCTTTCCGCGCAATCAAAAAGGATCCCAATAATCCCAATAGCCTGAGCGCCAATTCGTTATTTTCCCTTTGCGAAGATGCAAAGGGTATTATTTGGATCGGAGTGGAAGATCGGGGCCTGAACCGGTACGATCCGAAGACGCAGGCCTTCAAAGAATATATCCACGATCCGACCGATCCGGCCAGTCTCAGTTCCAACACCGTGACGGCGCTTTGTCCCGATCCTTCGGGAAAAATCTGGGTGGGAGCGTATCTTAGCGGGCTTTGCCTGTTCGATCCACAAACCGAGCGATTCCAACGCTTTCCTTTCAACAAAGACTCCCGCGATCCCGTGGATGGAACGGGTCTCAATAACGATATCGTTCGTGCCATTCTGGTCGCGCGAGATGGGAAAGTATGGATCGGCACGGAAAACGGCGGCGTTAACTTATACGATCCCCAGACAGAACGATTCTCCTATTTTCAGTGTGACCCCAATCGCGAAGATTCTCTGTGCAGTAACGACGTTCGTTCGATTCTGGAAGACCGCAATGGAACGATCTGGGTAGCCAATGAAGATTTCGGCAGTGCAGGCGGCGCGGGAGGATTTTCGAGGGGAGGGCTCAATCGCTTTGTCCCCGAAACGCAGTCGTTTCGGCGATATCCCTGCACGATAGTTCCAACCGATCGATCACGCCAATTGTATGGCCATCGCGTCCACGATCTTCTGGAAGACCGTCAGAGGCGGTTCTGGCTGGGTACCGATTATGGTATTGTGGAATTCGACCGGGAACGGGAGATTTTTACCTATTACTTGCCCCAACTTGTTTTTCGAGGCAACGATTTTCGCACACTGGTTGAATCGGACGATGGCTACTTGTGGATTGCTACCGGCTATTCGGGAATCGTCCGCTTCCATCCAGAGACAAAGGAGATCGCCCAATACGACATCTCCGATGGAATGGAGGAATTGGGATTCCGCAACGGGGTTGGACTCAAAGCGAATGACGGTTCGATTTATTTTGGCTATTCGGAAGGTCTCATCGTGTTGGACGGGGGAAGTATCCGGACGAATTCCTACCCGCCCCCAACCCGCGTGCAGCGTTTTCAAGTGTTGGATAACGACGTCCCACTAAGCCAACTCGGTAACAACCTCTCCATTCGCCTCCCCTATTGGAAAAATGTCCTCTCGTTCGAATTTACGGCCCTGAATTTTACCCGGCCGCCGCAAAACCAATACTCCTATCGATTGGTGGGATTGGATAAGGACTGGGTGGTCGGTGGCGACCGGCGATATGCCCGGTACAGCAAGATCCCTCCGGGCGATTATGAATTCCAGGTGAAAAGCGCCAATAGCCACGGCGTCTGGAATGAAATTGGCGAGTCGATCCGGATCGCCATCGATTTTCCCATCTGGATGACATGGTGGTTTCGCATTACGTCTCTGATGCTGTTTGTCGCTCTGGGTGCAGGTGGCGTGTACCTGCGTGTGCGGCATATCCGGGCGGACAACCGCCGCCTGGAAAAGGAAATCCGCGATCGAACCTCGCAAATCCGTGCCGACCGCGATTATCTCCATCATATCATTCACACCAGCCCCATCGTGATTCTGGGATTCCAGACAGACGGTGTCTTGAACTTCATCAATCCGGCCGGGGAAAATACCTTCGGCGTCTCGGCTGAAGTTCTGCACGGAAAGAAATGGTGGGAGATCGTTTCGCGCAAAGACGAACGGAAACGAATCGCAATCATTCATCGGCGGATTGTGGAAAACGCGCTTTCCGATCAAGAAATTTCCATGACGCTTCCCTCCGGCAGAACCCGCACCATCATGTGGAGTTTCGTGAATCGATTCGATAAACAGGGAGAGCGCTTCGAAATCCTGGCCTTTGCCAACGATATTACCGACCGGTTGGAGAACGAAATCCTGGAAATCAGCAGCCGGGAGCAACGGAAGATCGGACGCGAGATTCACGACAGCCTCTGCCAGACCCTGACGGGTATCACCTTCATGTGCGCCAGCCTGGTCGATCAGCGGGATCAAATGTCTCCCTCCCATGCAGAAACCCTCGCCACCATTAAGGAATACCTTCAGAAAGTCACGGCGCAAAGCAAACAACTGGCGCGCGGTTTGTATCTTCACGAATTGGAAAACAACGGCCTGGAACCGGCGCTGCGGGAATTGACGAACACGATCCAGAACCTCTTTAATGTCCGCTGCGAGTATCAATGCTCCGGCGTTCTGACCGTCCACGATATGGATCTGGCCACTCATCTGTATCGCATCGCCCAGGAAGCGCTCAGTAACGCCGTCAAACACAGCATGGCCAATCAAATCGCGTTGAGGGTCGAGTGCGCTCCCCGGCAGGTCTCTCTCTCCATCCGCGATAACGGTGTCGGCTTCAATATGAACGAGTTCTCCTCGAAAAAGGGAATGGGGCTGGGAATCATGGTCAACCGTGCACGGATGATCAATGCCTCGCTGACCGTCGATAGTCATCCCGGCCAGGGAACCAGCGTTACTTGTATGGCGCGGCTATAATTTGTAACTTATATAATCTTCGGAAAACGGAAAGAAGACCGGTAACAAATTGGCCAACTCTGAAAATCAACTTCGTATCTTTATTGCGGACGACCATCGGATCGTCATCGAAGGTCTGACGGTGTATTTACATAGCAAGCCCGGTCTTCTTGTCTGTGGCTCCGCCCGCAATGCGGCGGAAGCGCTGACGGCCATCCAGAAACTCCTGCCCGATGCCGTGATCGCAGACCTCTCTCTCGAAAATAGCTCGGGATTGGATTTAATCAAGGATCTCCATTTTCACCTTCCCCAATTACCGGTCATCGTTCTTTCCATGCACGACGAGATGATCTATGCCGAACGCGCCATGCGGGTGGGTGCTAAAGGCTACATTATGAAGGATCAATCCTTCGAACGGGTGGTGGACGCCATCCACGCCGTGACGCGAAAAGAAACGTACTTCAGCGAAGCGGTCAAAACGCGCATTCTGAATCGCCTGTTCTCTCCGTCTTCCGAGTCTGGATCGATCGTCGATTTGTTAACCGACCGGGAATTGGAAGTCTTTCGTTTGATCGGGCAGGGTTTCCGCCCCCGCCATATCGCCGAAAAACTCAATATGAGCATCCATACCGTGGAAACGCACTGCAAACGCATCCGCGGGAAGTTGAATCTGGAAGACATGAAAGCGATTATCGAAACC
>CAZFOX010000448.1:0-5031 GCA_964520565.1 uncultured bacterium
CGGAGCGCCCACTTTCGCGGAAGCCTTGCGATATGGCGCGGAGACGTTTCACGCCCTGAAAAAAATTCTGAGTAAAAAAGGATACGCCACCAGTGTGGGAGACGAAGGCGGTTTTGCCCCCAATCTTAAAAGCAACGATGAAGCCTGCGAGGTAATCGTCGAAGCGATTCAGGCGGCGGGATACCAACCAGGAAAAGACGTGGCGATTGCCCTCGATCCGGCCGCCAGTTCGTTCTTTGAAGATGGCACGTACAACCTTTCCAAATCGGGACAGGGAAAGAAGACCAGCAAAGAAATGACCGCTTTGTATAAATCCTGGATCGAAAAATACCCCATCGTGTCCATTGAAGATGGACTCGCGGAAAACGATTGGGAAGGATTCGTCGATCACACCGCTCAATTAGGCGACAAAATCCAGATTGTCGGGGACGATCTCTATGTGACCAACACGAAATTCGTCGCTCGCGGAATTCGAGAAAAAGCTACGAACGCTGTCCTGATCAAACTTAACCAGATTGGAACGGTGTCCGAAACGATTGAAACCATCCATCTCTGCCAAAAAGCGGGATGGGGCTATGTTATTTCCCATCGTTCCGGCGAAACCGAAGATGCTTTTATGGCCGATTTTGCCGTGGCCATGAACGGCGGCCAGATCAAGACCGGCTCCGCATGCCGGAGTGAACGCATCGCCAAATACAACCGGTTGCTCGAAATCGAGATGGAACTGGGAAACGCGGCCGTGTTTGAAAATCCGTTTGCGAAGTAGCAAACTCTATATTCTCGATTCGATCGTTTGGGTATGCGATTCATGGTGGATTTTTCGTTATGAAACGGAAACAGAATCGAAAGCATTCTGGGATCCACAAAAAGCACGTCAATCCAGAGTTACGTGAGGAAGCTTTACGTCCCAGCCGATTTCTAGGTTTCAGCCATGATCGGCTGGGACTTTACCTTCTTACAAGCGAGGCCTATGAAATCGCCGAATCTGAGTTTCGTAGAGCCATCTGGTTGAATCCTTATGAACCTTCATTCCCAACTCATCTCGCTTGGTGTTTGTATAAGCAAGAGAAATACAAGGAAGCACAGGAATGGATTGAAAAAGTCCTGTCTGTAAAACCGGATTATACGGAAGCTCAGACTCTTTTTACTATTATTAATACCCATATTACTATCCATCGAGATAAAGAACTGGAATCGCCATGAGCCAAAAACCAGCGATTGCGATTAACGAGAATCAACGGAGGGGAATTTCCGTTGGGCTGGGGCTTTTGGACGAAACCCTGTGCGGAATCGTGCAATGGATAGAAGGTCATGAAGTTCGTTCTTGTCTTTATCAAGAGATAAATGACTTGGCTCCTGGTAAAAGAATCGAAATGTTGTCGTTAGTAAAAGAGATGCAGGGGATTATTGCCGAATTGCGGGATACGTTGAAACTCATCGGCGTGTTATAGAAGTCAGTCGCAGAATTCAAGGCCACTGTTCGATTCTCTGGGAGCAGATGTGGGAGTTGGAAAGCCGCTCCCTAAAAAGGTACGGTGATGTTCCACCAGGGTTGGCCGATTGCCTCGATCCGAAAATCGGAGATATCGTAGAACGGGTTATTAAATTATCAGATTTGGCGCACGAATCAGAAAAACAATATTGATCTTTAAAAACTCGCTGAAAAAATTCAACATGCAATCTAATCATCGCAGCCATTGGCTCACTAAAACTGTCCTTGGAATCGGACTGGCCTCTCTGTTCAGTGATTTGAGTCATGAAACCATCACCGCCGTACTCCCTGCTTATCTGGCAAACATGGGAGTTGCGGCGGGAGCACTGGGAACCATTGAAGGATTCGCCGATGGTTTATCCACATTAGCAAAACTCTATGGCGGATGGCTAACTGATCGATTACGCAAAAGAAAGCCGCTTTGTGCAGCCGGTTACGGATTCATGGCGTTATCTCCACTGATCATTGCGGCCGCCAGTAATTGGCTGATTGTTTTAGGTGGACGAGTATTATCTTGGGTATCCAGAGGACTTCGTACGCCTGCCCGGAAAGCGCTGATGGCGGAAGCCGTAAACCCGGAAACCTATGGACGGGCTTTTGGCCTGGAACGAGCGATGGATACCACAGGAGCCATCATGGCTCCCCTTGCCGTATTATTTTTACTCGGAATGGGATGGACTCACCGGGAGGTGATTCTTCTTTCCACAATTCCCGCTTTGGCGGCGGCGTTCGCCATATTATATTTTGTCCAGGAAACTCCAAAGCGAATTCCGGTAAAGTCTCCCTTATTAAAAAGTTTCTCCGGTTTTAACCCAGAATATAAGAAATTTCTAGGAGCAGTAGGATTGTTTGGTTTGGGAGACTTTGCCGATACGTTTTATATCCTCTACGCCGTATCTGTTTTGACCCCCGAAGCCGGCGCGGCAAAAGCAGCCACTCTTTCCGTAGCCTTTTACGCCCTGCATAACGTCCTCTACGCCGCTTGTTCCTATCTGGGGGGCTGGTGCGCGGATTTTCTGAACAAACGGATGCTTCTGGTGATTGGCTATACCTCTGCAGCGTTGGCGGCTCTGTGCATGATTCTTGGAGTGAAAGACTATGCCGGACTCGCTGTCATGTTCGCTTTGGGGGGAATGGGGGTCGGGATTTATGAAGCAGTAGAAGATGCACTTGCCGCCATGTTGCTTCCAGAATCAGTTCGGGGAAATGGATTCGGCGCATTGGCTACCGTAACTGGCGTAGGAGATTGGTTGAGCAGCCTGACTGCCGGTTGGCTCTGGGCTTGGTATGGAGTCACTGTAGCGTTCAGTTATTCGCTTGTTTTAATGGCGATGGGAATTCTATTCATGTTGTATCTCTCCCGTTGTGAAAACTGAGAAAAAAATGCAGTGGACTGATTCAATAAGGAGTCGATCTTGAAAAACGCGTTATGGGTCTTCATCGGAGGCGGTATCGGATCGGTCTGCCGGTATGGAATCTCACTGGCGAGCGTTCGCTTGTGGGGGGCTTCTTTCCCTTACGGCACGATGACCGTTAATCTCCTGGGATGTTTTCTGATCGGCATCTGTTTTTCCCTGGCCGGGAATGCCAAATGGTTCACTCCCACCGCCCGGATTTTTCTCATGACCGGTTTCCTGGGCGGTTTGACCACTTTTTCCAGTTTTGGTTTGGAAAGCATGAATCTGGCGCTGGAGGGAGACCGTCATTACGCCTTATACAATGTTTTGCTGAATAATGTGGGAGGTTTGCTGGGCGTGTTTATCGGGATTTGGATTGGAAAACATATCGCGTTGGGAGGATGAACCATGTCGATTCCATATAGCGTCGTCGAAATTTTTACCAGCGAAGAAGCGCGATGGCATGGCGTTTTGCTCTCGAAAGCGATTGTCGATTATATCTCCCGACTAGGCATCGCTGCACGCTGCATGGTGATTCGAGGTATAGGCGGTTGTTATGAAAACGGAGAGGTTGCGTCGAGCACCATTGAAATCCTGTCCTACAATATGCCGCTGAAAATCGAGATTGCTCTTCCCGCCGCCGAACTCGACCGGATTCTTCCCCAAATTGAGGAGATGGTGGAAGACGGAATTGTTATGATTGAACAGCAGGAAGCCTGGATTCATAAAACGCGCTCCCGCTTGATTCCGCGCCATTTGAAAGTGAAAGATGTCATGACTCCAACGCCCCGAAGCGTTCGGGAAGACTCTTCCCTGCGCCGCGTGATGGAGATCATGAGCCAGGGCGGTTTTAACGGCATCCCCGTGGTGGATCGGGACAATCGCCCGTTAGGAATCATCACCCAAGGGGATTTGCTCAATCGGGGAGAATTACCGGTAAGATTGGGGGTACTATCTGAATTCGCTCCGGATCGACTGGAAGACCTGTTTCAAAATCTTCCCCACAAAACCGCCCAAGAGATCATGTCCTCCCCGGTTATTTCCATTCAGGAAGATTCCGATTTAACAAAGGCCGTCGATTTGATGCTGCACCATCAGTTGAAACGATTGCCGGTTGTGGATGCGACGGGACATTTAACCGGAATTCTGGCGCGTTTGGATGTATTTCGCACGGTTATGAATCAGACTCCCGATTGGCAATCGCTCTCCAAACAGAATGTCACCGTGCAAAACATCCGCTTCGTCGGAGAGATCATGGAACGAGATATGAAGACCGTGTATCCCGAAACGCCTATCGAAGAAATCGTAAAAGTGATCGATCTCTACTCCACCCATCGAGTGGCTGTGGTGGATCGTTCCGGGAAATTGGCCGGTCTGATATCGGATCGGGATTTATTCGCCAAATTCTCTTCGCGAAAAGCCACGCTCTGGTCGCTGATTATGAGTAGAGTTCCTCTGTTGAAATCCGCCCAGTTTTATGAAGAAATTGTGAAAGTGTCTAATGCTCGAACCGCTTCGGATGTGATGAAAACCGATTTAATCACGATCACGGAAGAGGCTTCCCTCCAGGAAGCCATTCGGCTGATGATCCAACATCGACTCAAACGGCTTCCCGTGATCGATAAAGAGGGAATCTTTCTAGGAATGATCGGCCGGGATGCAGTCCTTCGTGTGGGGATTCAAAACGGCGGTTCCTCCATGAAATAATCCAGTAAAGAATCGTTATGTCTGTTTTCGTTAAAAGCGATGTGACTAATAAACCAAACGGATTCATGAGAATCGCCGGGAGTATACCAAGTCAAAGAATGATGTTTTTAAGTGCGCACTTCTCTTCACAGGTGTGAAGAAAATCTCCGCGTAGAAACCTTCCAATTCACCAATTTGTCCACCTTTTTGATCGATTATTTGCAATGAAACATGGCAAGTCATTTAGGTGGAAACTTATTACAATTCGTTATAGTTTATTTATTATTAATAACTTAACCTACTTTATCTAATATAGTAAACCATCTTTACCAAAACAAGAAAACTTATTGGCACGAGGCTTGTATATAGAGAAGTCATTCGCCGGCAATCCAGACAGAACGGAGAACGGAAATGGACTTCTCGTCGATGAATCATAGAATCTACGCCGATACGCCC
>CAZFOX010000449.1:0-5025 GCA_964520565.1 uncultured bacterium
GCTGGGGTCTTCCACCTCTTCCACCACTTCCATGTTGGCGTACACGCGAAACTCCCCGGTTTCCCGGTCGAGTTCCGCTTCGACAACATCCATTTCGGAAGGAAGCATTTTTTTGGAAGCGGAAATCAGCGCCGCTTCCAGCGCGTCATAGAGGGTGTCGACTGGAATATTCTTTTCCAGGCTGATCCGGTTTAAGATATCGAGGACTTCTTTTGACATCGCTCACACCAAATTTCGTTGAATACGCGCAGACCGCGCCTGTTGTCGCCCACCCGACAATGAAAACCGAAATGACATTTCCAGGGGATTTCGGGGGCCGCTAACGTAAAAAAAGGCAGGGTAATACCCCACCTTCTTGCGCTAAGTATAACAGCAGTCCGAATCTACACAAGTGGGAACGTCTTTTTGCACGTCAGGACGGATTGCGGTGGAGATGGACGCTGAAAGGTTCAGAGGTTTGTAGGAATTTTGGCACACCGGGCGTTGCCGAAAGAGGGATGCCATATACCCGGAAACGATACGCGTGCTCGGTCTGAGGGCCGGGACGAAACGGAGGCGCGAGGCGAGGCGCATTTTCTTTCCAGACAAATCGCTCGGCTTCCGCCGAGGCCGTATTCCCCAGATACACATAATCCCGGCCGTCCTCCGAAACATAGACATGAAAGTCGCTGAATTCATGGGGTTTGAAGTTCCAATGGAGAACGATGGTTCTGCCGGAGTCCTCTTCGTTCGAAGAGTTCCTATTTTCACCCGCATTCTCGTCCGGATTGATCTGAATGAGAATCTGCCCCGGGGAGGCCAGTATCCGGCGTTGAACCCGCCATAGTTGAAATCCATTTTCCGACGCCCATTCTTTTCCCCATTGTTTCATCCAATGGCCAAGACGTTCGCTGACGCCGAGCAGGTGGCGGGGGGGCGGCGATTCGAGCAGGATAAAATCGACACGATCCCCTTTCTCATGGTAGGCACGGAGATAACCGGCATCGTCCCAAACCAGTTCGTAATGAACCGACCGGCGCACCCGATCGCTGAACGCCGCGCTGAAAACCGGGTAAGCTTCCGCGACAACCACGCCGCCCGATTCATCCGGCGGCGGGAGCGTATGCAAAATCGCGGCGCGGTTCCGGTTTTTCATCGAAGCGGAATCCAATAAGGAGTCTTTCCAGAAAGGCCACTGAACCGCCAGTGCAATTGCAAGCCCCAATACTGGAATCGCCAGTGGATACCGCAACGTCCGCCAGGAATAGTATGGAACCACCAGAAAGAACCAGACCACAGCGGTGAAGAGATAATCCCGCAGCGGATGAGTTACCAGGCAAGGCAGAACCGTTAACGCCAACAGACCGGAGATAACCTGAATGGCGTTCCGATCTTCACGAGTTTCACTCTTCCTCCGGAGATACAACCACATCAGGAACGATAGCGCGATGTAGAAATTGAGAACTCCGGCAAAGACGGGCGAACGGGTGATTGGAAAACGGAACGTCGCGATAGGCCAAAGGTTCGAGAACACAAAGCGGGCGAAGAGGATGGGATCGGCGGAAGCGATGGAATACAGTGGAATCCAACGCCCCGGCAGAGAATCTGAATCCCGCCGGGTGGGAGGGAAATAGCGATCCACCACCTCGCGCCAATAAGCTACCCCGGCGGGGATTTCACCATCCAGAGGCTTCTCTTCTTTCACGAATTCCACAAACGATTGCGAAAAAGCGAAGACGATGCGTCCCGTGCTGGATTTTCCATAGAAAAAAATAGGGAGCCAGAGAAAGTACGCCGCGAGGAGAAGAACGGCTGTCATCCGGGAGAGACGGAAGCATCCTTTCCAGGATTCTTCCACCCATCGCCTTCCCGCCGCGAACAGGCTCAATCCAACAGCGGCCAGGATGTGTTCGGGGCGGAAAAGAAAACTGATTGCCGTGAAGGCTAGCGCGGAGGGGAGATCGAGAGTGCGCCGCATTCCCAACCAGGCCAACAGCAGAAGAAACGAACCGTTGGCGAAGGCGCGGCCGTTCATTTGCAGCCAATAACTGAAACAGGCCGCGGCAAACAATGTGGATAGAAACGCCCAAACCCGGTTGCCCGTGAAACGGGAGACGAACGCGTATATCCCCCAAAGATAAATCAACCGTGAAAGGAACGCGTAGAGAACAAATCGCCCCTCTGCCGGGAGGGGCAGGAATCGATAGACCGCCGCGTTGATATACGTTAAAACGGGCGTCCAATCGGCGTTCAATCCGCCACCTTCGGTGGCGAATATCCGTCCCGATCCAAAATAATTAGCGTCGTCGGCGACGGGCAGATCCAGATACGGAAACGTCAGGGTGAAAATCAGGCCGTGTAACAGAAAGAGAATCAGGGGATATAAAGGCAGAACGGATCCTCGTCCCCCCCGGCGCGATATGACAAGGATTCCCTCGGTGAAATTCCAACGGAGGGAGAAAGGGAGCCGGGACGAGAAGAAGGTGTGAGTCATTCTCTCGCTCCATTCGGATGAGGATCTATCCCCAACGATTCGAGAGAAAGATCGCTGCGAAGGGGTATCGTGCAATCGCGTTGTGGATATACAACGGGATCACTCCGTCCCGCCGGGACGTTCTTCCGCGATTTTCTTTAATAGTGCCTGAGCTTCTTCGTTCGAAGGAGCGCGTTGGATAATTTTCTTGAGTTTTTCGCCGGCTTCCTGGATATTATTCGATTCAATATCTTTTTCCGCGGCTTTCAGCAGCAGGATAATTTCCCGATTGCGTTCCTCGGACTGTGCGATCCATTGCTTGAGGTTATCCTTGTCCTTGGGATTATCGGGCTCCAGGCGGAGAGTGCGTTGCGCCAGTTCGATGGCCTGGTCATAACGCCCCGCGCCGTAATCCTGCTGGACCTGGCTGAGATTTTTGGCAATGAGGCCGGTCTTAATGGAAGCGCGCTTGGCCAGGCGGTCGTTTCTTTCCTGACGCCGGATTTCCTGTTCGAGTGGATCGTCGAGAATGCGGTCGATTTCCTGTTGCAGGAACAGGGCGGAGGGACTATCCGGGTAGCGTTCGAGAGCGGTGGCGATACTCTGGCGGGCAAGGTCGAAATCGTTTTCATCCAAACGGCGAAGCGATTCGGCGACCAGATTCTCGGCATATTCGCGATCCTTGGCGGTGCGTTCCCAACGGGCGATTTCATCGCGCAATTCGAGCGCCTGATTGCGCAGTTCCTGCAATTGTTTATCGTATTCCTTTCGAGCGCCCTCGAGAGCCGTATCGCGGCTTTCCTGAAGCTGGCGCACATTTTCCTGGGCAAGCAGAAGACTTTTTTTGTGGTTCTCGGCGCGTTCGTTGGCCGATTTCAACGCCGCTTGCAACGAGTCGATTGTGGCCTGGAGGGTATCGATCTGGGTTTCGTTCTGGACGATCACCGCCTGCAGGCCGTCGATGGCTTTCAGGCGTTGTTCCAACTCGGTTTTTTCCTGTTGGAGTTTGGTTAGATTATTGCGGAATTCATTGATCCGTTCGCGGTAGTTTTCACCGGCTCGTTCCGATTTTTGTTCCAGGTCTTGAATGCGTTTCTCCCGATCGGCGATCAGGGCTTCCGATTGCGCCAGTTTCTTCAGCACGCCATTGATCCCATCCTGGGGAAACTGGGCGGTTAGGGATTCGAATTGCGATTTCCAGGAACCGGACTCTTTTTCCTTGGCCAGGATCGTGTCGGTCAGGTCATCGATTTTTCGGGATTTCATAAACGAACTGGTGGCAAAGGCGATGGTCGCGATCAAAAGAACGCCTGCGGCGATACTGGCCACCAGAGAGGTCATCCATTGGGGGCGCTGTTCGTTTTCTTCCGCGCGGACTTCTTCCATACGCCGGGCTTTGTCGATGTTCTGATAGGCGCGCTCCATCTCGGGTTGGAGGGCGAGGCATTTTTCCCAGGCACGGATTGCTTCGCTGAAGAGTCCCTTCTGCGCGTTGATGGTTCCCAGGAGGTTGTAATAAGCGGCATTTTGCGAGGAGAGGGCAATAGCCGCTTCCAGATGGCCGAGGGCTTCATCCAAGCGGCCTTCATGGGCGAGCGACAGGGCTTCGTTATAGTGCGAATTGGCGGTATCGACAATTGATTTTACAGGGCTTAAGTCGGCATTGCACTGTTCGCAAACGCTGGCCTCGACTGGATTTTCACGCCCGCAATGAGGACAAAGAATCGCGTCCATAACTCCGCTCCTTTGGTGGATAGAAAATCGTTTTTGAAGGATATTGTGGTTTTAACTGCTTTATCCTTCCACGGGGTACGAAACGGCGGCCCGTGAATCCGGCTTTTGGTCTCGTGCCATTCTAATCGGAAAACGATTCAGGGAAAGCCGTTGTTACAGAGCGCCGATAGTTTATCGCTTATCCCCTTCTAAGAGTGAATCATAAACGGCGGCAACCTGCAGGGCTGTTTCTTCCCAGTTAAACCGGCGGGCGCGTTCGATTCCTTTCCGCGTGAGTTCCTTCCGTAAAGCATCGTCGCGGTGTACGGCATTGACCGCGCGGGCGATGGAATCGGTGTCGAGGGGATCGACGAGCAAGGCGGCCTCTCCGGCGATTTCTCCCAAAGAACTGGTAGACGAACAGACGACGGGAGTTTCGCAGGCCATCGCTTCCAGAACGGGCAACCCAAATCCCTCCAACAGGGAAGGATGTATCAAAGCCCGGGCGGTTTGATAGAGAAGGATTAATTCGTTGTCGGGAACAAAATCGAGAAAATGCACCCGCTTTTCCAAATCCAGATTCCGCACAGCCTCGAAGATATCGTGGTCTTTCCAGCCCCGGCACCCCGCCACCACCAGGCAGGTATCCCGATCGCGCGAAGTGGAAAGAACGCATTGATACGCCTGTAAAAGACGGACCCGGTTTCGCCTGGGATTGAGTGTCACGACGCAGAGAAAATAGACGGGAGAATAAAACGACCGGGCACGGGCGATCTCTTGGGCAGTTTCTTGCCGGTTGGGCAGAGGCGTGAAAACGGTATGATCGATCCCCAAGTAAATCGCATGAATTTTGTTTTCCA
>CAZFOX010000450.1:0-5004 GCA_964520565.1 uncultured bacterium
ATCGCTCACTGGCGAATCGTCATTTGCGTTCGATCGGGTGGCGGGACAATTACGCGACTATTTTGGATTCGATGTTGTCGACGAGCGGGATCTGCCATCTATATCTGCCGAGGATTACCCCATGATTTTTGTATTGTGGGGAAGTCTGTGGTCGGCAGAAGCCATATCTTCATTCGAGAGACTGGCTCGTTCCGGTGCGGCGCTGGTTGTGTATGCAGAAGAGCCCTGGCAAACATCGCAGGGCGATGTGTCTTGTAACGAACGGTTATTTGCCGTTCAACTGGTGCAAACTGCGGACGGTTGGAAATTTGAACCTCGCCGTCAAAACACCCAACCTTTTGAAAGTTCCAATCCAATCGCACGACAGGAGCGGCGCGTTGTAAAGATGGGGATTCCCGGCGACGATGTATTTCTTGAGGGACTTTGGGGACAATCCGAAAGCGAAAATGCAGCCCGGCAGTATGGATTTCCTTTCGATTCATTTCGCTGGATGGGAGAACGGGGTAGCATCAATCTCCCCATGATTCCCGGAAAAGAATACGAATTGGAACTGGAGGGTTTTATTCCACCGGGCAAACGCGTCCAACTCTTCATAAATCGGGAACATCTGGGCAGTTTGATTGGGAATGGCCCGTTTCGGTGGAAACAGCCTATTACGGGGAAGCTTCGATCGAAAAATGGAGATGTAAACGTGCTTCTCCGGGGTCAATTATGGAATATGGGCGAAGTGTTGGGCGCCACACAAACGCAGCGTGTGAGTCTGGCACTCAGCCGGGTAAGCGTCGTTCCCCGGGGTGAAAAATCGGAAAAAGCGCCCGCTCAGGCGGGGACGCCTCCAAGCCCTGATTTTCAGCGAGAAACTTTGCGGGGATCCTGGATGCGCGAGCTGGGCCAGGGGATCACTCTGCTGGCTCCGGGAGATTACGTTACCGAATGGGTGTTTCGGGAGATGCTGAACACCTTCGTCATGAATCCGACTCTTCTCGACGCCCGGTATCGATTTACCTTACCTCCGGATGGTGCGTTGAATCATGTGTACGTCAAGCCATTGAGCGGGGGGACAGTTTATTTAAACACCAACGATCAATCGATATCCGTAGGCGGTTGGAACCGATCCAATCCAACGCGGACGATTCCTCCACAAAGAATCTATTACTCGAACTGAATTGACATCCCGCAGGGACAACGGACGCCAAGATGGATAGTACGAATCCCGTCTATTCTTGCATTTCATGCTATAGCTGCCTATACTCAACCGTCATTTTCGTATCCACTCCAACGAACGGGAGAATCCTTCATTGACCGGCCATGTCATATCATTGAATTGGGAAGATCTGGCGAATCGAATTGGACAAAACCGGCGCTTTCTCGTTTCCAGCCATATTCGTCCCGACGGCGATGCGATCGGCGCGTCGCTGGCGATGAAACGGATTCTCGACCGAATGGGGAAAGAGGCCGTTTGGATCATGGATTCGGCGGTGGGGAGTCAGTTCGATCGATTTTACTCGAAAGACGAATTGATTCTGTTCGATCCGAAAACATCCGAATTTTCCGAATACGATGCAATGGTCATGGTCGATGCCGGGGAGTGGGTCCGTCTGGGCGGTGTGGGTGAAATGATGCGGCGGCATGCCGGGGCGAAAATCTGTATCGACCATCATATCCCCCAAAACGATTTCGACGGCCTCCGCATTGTCGATACGCGCTCTCCCTCTACAACCGTTCTGATATATCGATTTATCCAGCATACCGGTATGAATTTTGATTTGGCATTGGCCGAGCCGATCTATCTGGGATTGATCGTCGATACGCAAAATTTTCACCTGCCTAATACAACGGAAGAGGCCCATCTCATCGCCGCGCACTGCCTTCGCGTTGGAGTGGAACCGAACCGGGTATACGAACCGGTGTATGGCACAACGTATTTTTCCCGTTTACGCCTGATGTCCGATGCTTTTCAAACTCTCGAAATTCTGTGCGATGGGAAAGTGGGATTGATGTATACCACCCGCGCCATGTTTCAAGAAGCGGGCGCCGATGAGAAGGACGACGACGGTTTTGTCGACATGGTGCGCACGCTGGAAGGGGTGCGTGTTGGGGTGTATCTGCGGGAGGAAAGCGACAATACCATTAAAGTCAGCTGGCGCGCCAAAGGAGATAACAATGTGGTAGCCTCCGCTCACCGCTTTGGAGGAGGCGGCCATCTGCGCGCCGCCGGGGCGACTTTGCAGGGAAGTGTGGAAGAAGTGAAAACACTCGTTGTGAACGATCTGAAAGAACGGTATTTCAGAGGGGACATTATTTGAGGGGATTTTGTTTGGAATTGGGAAATAGAGGGGGTTTGGATGGGCCGGTAAGGATCGACCCATCCACCATGAAAATAGGACGGTATTCCCAGGGATTGAAGAATTTTTAGAGTTCCCGGATACGGATGTTGCGCCATTTAACCCAGGCGGGGCTATCGCCCTGGAAGGCGTGAACCTGAAGACCGATGAATCCTTCCCGGGTCATTCGGTCGGAGATGTGCGCTACGTTAATGCCATTAATCCAGGTAAAAATATCGTCTCCCGTGCAGAGAACGATGTATTTGTTCCATTCGCCTTTTTTGAAAGCGCTCCTGGAGGCTTCTTTATCGCAATGGATTTCATCGACCCATTTGTTCCGGCGGGCCTCGTCGTAAATATACCCTGACCAACCCCCCGCGGCAATTTCCACTTGATAGCCATGCACGCGGCCGTTCTGGTAATCGGGAAAGCTATTGCTGCGAATCTGAACGCCGGAATTCAGGCGATCGTCGACCATCACTTCGAACTCGAGAACGAAATCGGAATAGCGTTGTTTGGTGCAGAGAAACGAGTTGGGACTGCCTTCCGATGTTGTACCCAGGATAACGCCGTCTTCCACTTTGTATTGAGCCGTGCCGTTGATTTGGATCCAGCCGTCCAGGTTTTCTCCGTTAAACAACAACACCCAGCCCCCTCTATCGCCCGGAGCCGCTTCTTGCGCCGCGCAGATTCCCCAGTTCAGGCAGGCAACCGTCAATCCCATGAATCCCCATATCCATAGTTTCTTAGTCATGTTCATCTCCTTGGCATTTTATGATAAAGAAATCCATCTCATTTATCCTGGTTTTCCCGGACGGCTTTTTCGATTTCTTTCGCTTTTTCGAGTAAGGCTTCTCCGTCATCGCGATATTCCTCACGTTCGCGGAGATAAGCGGCCATTGCATCGGCGAGCGTCACTTCGGTTGAAAGGGTCGTAGTTCGACGCTGGGCGGATGACTCGCGTGGAATGCGGATGAATCCCGCTTTGAAATGAGCGGGTTTCAGCGCTTCGTGGATGCGTTTCATATCGATTTTCTGAATTTCCTTGTCATCCGCTGTGAATTTGACACGCACTACCGCGTCTTCGATATTTTCAGCATTAATTTCTTCCAGGATAGCTTCGGTAATGTCGTCCCCTTGCTGAGTTTTTACGGAAATTTCTATAAAGGGACGAACTTCAATCGGGGTAAAGTCGACTTCTGCGCTGCCACGCCGGATGCGGGCGATGACGGTTCCCTTCTCTTCATCGGCCTCGCCGAAATCGACGCGGTCGAGGCTGCCGCAATAGACGACGGGACAATGGGAATCGGGAGACAGGTTTTGATAGCGATGGATATGGCCGGCGGCTACATAGTCGTATCCGGCATCGATCAGGTTAGCGGCGGTGATTTGAATATCGTCGGTCATCAGCATGGTTCCCCGGTATCCTCCCACATTCGCGCCATGTATTGTCAGGTGGGTCAGGAGAATACGAGGGATATCGCCGGGGATGGAATCGGACATGGCCTCGGCGGTATCGTTGATAAATCCCTCACAACGATCCAGGAATTCGTCCCGTCCCAGGTCGTGAAAATCGGGGATGTTGCGCAAAAAACTGGGGCTGATATAGGGAAGGCAGCAGACGGCGATGGGGCCGTTCTGCGTTTCGATGATTGGAGGCTTGTTCCCGCCGAGTGTCGGCTGATTGACAACGACATGAATTTTCCCCGGCCGTAGCGATTTAAATATGTCGATGGAAGAGGCCTTACCGTGGATTACCGGGATATCATGGTTGCCGGAGATCATGACGATGGGGATATCCGCATCGGCCAGGCGGCAGAAGTGTTTTACCATCTCCCGTTGTTGGGTTGGCGAAGGGGAATGGCGTTTATAGGCATCTCCTGCAAAAACTGCCAGATCGACATTCTGTTCAATCGCCCGATCCACCGCCTGCCCCAGGCTTTGGGAGAAATCCTCCAGACGGGTGTTCATTCCGGTCTGGGGATTGGTGAATCCATAGTTTTCCACGCCGAAATGAAGATCGGCAAGGTGAAGGCATTTAATCGTATCGCTCATGATTGTTCCGGTATTTCCTAATAGAAAATGTACTAAAACCGATCCGCAGGCAGAGACTCGAACCGTTTCGCAGATACAATGATACTAAAATTTCTGTCCGATCTCTACTGACAACAATGGTGCAATCGTCCCGTTCATCCATTCACCTTCCCGCGACGTTATCGCTGACGGTCTCCATTGTGATGTGGGGAGCGACGCCTCTGTTTCTCCGTTCGTTTATTCATGAAATCGATGGTTGGACAGCGAATGGCTCGCGGTACGGCATGGCGGCGATCTTATGGATTGTTCCCCTGATGGTTTTTATGAAGCGGGGCGAAGTGCCACGCCGGTTATTCTATTACGCGATCGTTCCCACAATCGTTAACGTTGCCGCGCAAACGTTTTGGGCCTGGTCGGTCTATTTTCTCGAACCGGGGCTGGTGATGTTTCTCAGCCGACTGTCGCTGGTATTCACGGTACTCGCATCGTTCACCCTGTTTCCCGACGAACGGGCGCTGATTCGTTCATCCTATTTTTGGATTGGGTTGTTTTTGTTGGGAGTAGGTTTTATCGGCCTAAATGCCATGCGGGGAACGGCGCTTACGCGGGAATCCTGGACGGGGATTTTCATCATGTTGGGTAATGC
>CAZFOX010000451.1:0-5002 GCA_964520565.1 uncultured bacterium
TTCGAAATGCGATCCATGGACCCAACGCTGGAAGATGTCTTTATCGAGATCATCGCCGGTGAAAAGGAGGTAGCGGCATGATAAATATCTGGGCTATCTATAAACGGGAATTGCGAGCCTATTTCTTTTCGCCGCTCGCCTACGTTCTTTACGTTTTCTTTCTCGTGGTAACCGCCGTTTTCTTCAATATGTATTTTTCCGCGTACGCCCGCTGGAGTCAGGAATATCTGACGATGATGCAAATGCGTCAGGGATTCGGCGCTCAACCGCTTCCCAATTACACGCAGGTTGTTTTGCAGGGTATCACCAATGTCATGACATTTATTTTGCTTTTTGTGTCGCCCATGATCTCCATGCGGTTATTTGCTGAAGAGAAAAAACTCGGCACAATCGAATTGCTTTTTACCTATCCCATCAAAGATATTGAAGTGTTGATTGGAAAATATCTGGCGGCGTTAACGGTATTTGCCGGGATGGTGATTTTGACTTTCACTTACGTGCTTCTTTCCATGAATGTCGTACCGGAGCAAACTTACGTTCCAGCGGTCTTGGCCTCGTACCTGGGCGTCTTTTTGGTAGGCGCCGCATTTCTTGCCTTCGGACTCTTTGCATCCGCACTGACAGAAAACCAGATAGTCGCCGGGCTGATCACCTTCGCCAGCCTATTGGTGCTGTGGATGATCGGTTTCGTCGACGAAATCCAGCCCGGAACATTGGGCGAGATATGCAACGGGATTTCGGTATATGCCCATTTCGACCAGTTCAGCAAAGGCGTAATCGATACGGGACACGCGGCGTATTACGTCCTCTTCACCCTTTTCTTCCTGTTTTTTAGTTTACGCGTGTTGGAATCCAATCGTTGGAGAGGCTAATTATGCAATCGAAATACACACCACTCGTAATTCTTGGTTTTATTTTAATCGTAACCGGATTGTTGATTTGGGCGATCCAGACGCAATTCTCCCTTGGGGCGGTGATCCCCATGGCTCTGGGAGGCGTATTGGTATTGGGATACGCCCTTACGAACATCGGTTTTCTCAGCGAAAAAATCACCGGACGAGCTGCCGTCGAGGGCGCCAATATGATCGTCGGTGTAGTTATCGTACTGGCGATCATTGTGTTCCTGCAGATGATTCTCTCGAAGCACAGCACCCGGATCGATCTGACCGAATCGAAAAAATTCAGTCTGGCCACTCAGACCATTCAAACCCTGAAGGGACTCCAGGAAGAACTCACCTTCCAATACCTGATCAATCCCTCCAGTCCCGGTGAAACGCAGAGGGCTAAGGATCTGATGGAACTCTATCAACATCAGACCGATAAAGTAAAAGTAGAACTGGTCGATCCTGAGAAAGATCCGGCCAAGGTTAAAGAATTGGCTCCAGTTACCCTGAGCGCGATTTATGTGCGGAAAGGGGATCAACACGAAAAAGTATCGCCGGTGGATGAGAACACTCTCACCAATGCCATCATGAAACTGGTTAAAGGGGGGGGACGTGTGGTCTATTTCACCACGGGTCACGACGAACGTCCTCTTTCGGAGGATACCGACCGAGACGGCATGAGTGGAATGAAGAAGCTGCTCGGCGAAGAGGGCTACGATGTAAAGGATCTGCAACTGGCTACGACGGAAAAGATTCCCGACGATGCCGTGGCCGTGGTGATCGCCGGGCCGCAACGCCCCTTCTTCGAAACCGAATTGCAGACATTGGAAGAATTCTTAAAATACGGCGGCCGGGTTCTGGTGATGTTGGATCCGGAAAACCAATCGGGCCTGGATAAATTTCTGAATGAAAAATACGGGGTTGTTTTCGGAAACAATTATATTATCGATAACAATCCTCTAATGCGATTGTTCGGTGGCGGAAACGCCCTATCCCCCATTGCCGGCTCGATTGAAACCCATCCGATTGTCGATGCCTTCCAGAGCGGCGTACCGGCTATGCCCTTCCCCGTCGCACAAAGTGTGAAAGCGCTGGAAAAACTACCGGAAGGCGTTCAGGCTACCGTCTTTATTAAAACGAGTCAGAGTGCTTTCGGCGAAAGCGATATCGAAGGATTGAAGACTACTCAAAAAGTGACCAACGATCCTTCTCAGGATGAACAAGGTCCGTTAGGTCTTGGCCTCGCCATAACGAAACCGGCAGAAGAAAAGATTACCGATGCTTCCGCGGCAGCGGAAATTCATGCGGCGACGGAAGGAGCGGATGAAGAAAAAGAAAAACCGGAAACCCGGCTGGTCGTTTATGGAGATTCCGACTTTGCCACGAATAAACTACTGAATAACAGTTACGACCTGTTCATCAATTCCATTAATTGGCTTGCGAAACAAGAAGATTTAATCTCCATTCGCCCCAAAGACGACTCCGGTCAACCCATAATGATCAGCAAGGTGCAGGCCAATTTCGTTTTGTACACCTCTCTGGTGATTCTTCCGCTTTTAGTGGCGTTTCTGGGGATTGCAATCACGGTCATAAAACGGATGCGTGGTTGATCGTTTGAAACCAATGAGGGAAAGATTATGAAGAAAAACCTCCTATTTCTGCTTGTCCTGATTGCGTTCGCCGGATTTTTCTATTGGGATCGTCAACAGGAAGCCCAGCAGAAGGAAAAAGAAGAAATTGAAAAGCAACTTTTCACCTTGAAAAAAGACGAGGTGAAAGAAATCACTATTGTTAAGGGCAAGACAACCTTCCAGGCCAATCAGGATGGCGATCGGTGGAAACTGGTTCTCCCCTTCGCGGCCGATGGCGATAAAAGCGCCTGGGACAGCATCGCCAGTTCGTTCACAACGGGAAAATTGCAACGCGTGGTTGAGGAGAATGTGGCGGACATGAGTCCTTTCGGTCTCAAAACGCCTGCCTTGTCTGTCAGTCTCGCAGGTGTTGGAGGAGCGACCAAAACCACACTTTGCTTCGGCGACGAAACACCGACATCCGGAAAGTACTTCGCCTCCGTTCAGGGGACAAGCGATGTATTAACCGTCTATAGCAGCCTCTATAACCTGGCTAATAAAGAACTCTACGATTTCCGCGATAAAACCATCGTCGATATGGAAACCAATCAGGTACAGAAAGTGGAGATCGCACATGGCGGCTTTGATCTGGCCGCCGAACGTCAGGGTGATAACCAATGGATCATCACTCGGCCGATCCAGGCCCGAGCCGACGAATCCAAGATCAACGATATGATCAATGGCGTCAAGAACGGGCAAATCAAGCAGTTTATCGAAGAGAATCCGGAAAGCGTGGAAGCCTACGGATTAATCAATCCGGCCACCAAACTGGTTTTTTGGACAGGTGAAAAGAACAACCAATCCAGCTGGGCATCCCGCGCTTTGCTGATCGGTGGAACCAGCGCCGCCCAGCATTGGTATGCCAAACGGGAAGGTCAGAACAACGTATTCAGCGTCGCACCCACCGATTTTAGCAAAATACCGACCGATGTAGATTCTTTACGCCTTCGTAAAACGACCTCGCTACGCTCTTGGGAAATCGCCTCGATCAAATTGACTTCCGGAACATCGGTGATTGTCGAAGCCAGTAAAAGCGGTGGAGACTGGTTTTTGATCCAACCGCAATCCGGTAAAGCCAATTACACCGAAATATCCAATTTCGTACGTGGTATTTCCGAACTCCAGGCGGCAGCCTTCGTACAAGGAACCACCGAAGAATATGGATTGGCGGAACCCGATGTCGTGATCGAACTATCGAAAGAAAACTCTTCTGTGGCCGCAGACACGACAATTCAATCCCCAACACAGGAAGTCCTTGTATTATCCCGGGGTGAAGCGGAAAAAGCCCGGTATTATTACGGTGCCCGCAACAATCCATTGGAAATTTACGGAATTCGAATCGAGGATGTGGATAAGATTCTTTTAGACGCAAGAGGATTGAAACTCGTTCCCGAATCGACGCCGGAACCAGAAACAGATAGTCCTTCCGAAGAACAGTAATATTTTGCTTTCTGGAGACAATGGAAAGCCGGGGTTAAATTCTTAATTCCGGCTTTTTTATCATCCATATCGTTAATACAAATCAGGGAGACAATCATGTTTGGAAAACATAGCCTTGATGGATATCAGTACGCCTTGGAAGGAATCACGAGAAAAACGCTCGTTTATGGGGAAAAAACCCTGATGACCGAGTTTGTTCTAAAGCAAGGAAGCGCTCTGCCCCGGCATAGCCATCCTCACGAGCAAACCGGATATCTGGTATCGGGAAATATGCGTATCACGGCTGGAAACGAAGTAGTTGAGGTCAAACCCGGCGATAGCTGGTGCATCCCCTCCAATGTCGAACATGAAGCCGTTATTTTAGAAGATTCTATCGCGTTGGAAATCTTCTCGCCTCCCCGGGATGATTATAAAACCGATTGATTAATGAAAGGATAATCCATCAGTCTTCCCAATAGGCATCCATTACGGCGGCATCCTCAATGTATCGCCTATCGAGGTCTTTTCCTCTCTTGTTTATTTGCTACACTGACTAGAGCGGTTCTCAAAAGTGTGTGCGTTAATTTCACGCTCTATCTTCGTAAAATCTAATCATTTCCGGCTTTTTCGAATCGCGAATATGAGCGTAATTATGAGAGCCATTCTAACTCACAACCAGATAAACACATCCGCCTATTCTATACGCAAGAATCTTTGGAAATCTATGGATCTGAACACCGTCGAAAAACCGGTTCGATATATCGGGAATGAATGGAACGCCATAACCAACAAACCGGGAACCGATCTACGGTTTGGTATGGCCTATCCCGACGTTTACGAAGTTGGGATGTCCTACCTGGGATTGCAGATTCTTTATGGATTACTCAACGAACGGGATTGGATCTGGTGCGAACGTGTATTCGCTCCCTGGCCGGACTTGGAAAAGAAACTGCGCGAAGAACGAATCCCGCTGAAAACGGTTGAAAGCGATACTCCCTTAAAAGATTTGCATATCCTGGGTTTCTCCCTCCAACACGAGATGCTTTATACCAACGTGCTTGCCATTCT
>CAZFOX010000452.1:0-4992 GCA_964520565.1 uncultured bacterium
GGGAAATGGAACGTGGACATGGATCAAATCCGGCTCGAGCTCCCGCAGGCATTGGAAATAGCCTCGAACGATGGGCTGGGATAAAATCCGGAACCATTGCGGTATGCGGATGACCTGCACGCCGCCAATCGATTCCCGAACCTCGCACGGCCGGTCGTGACAGACCAGGACTGTTACCCGCCATCCTCGGGTGACGAGCGATTCGCCGATATCGCGCACGTGGCGTTCAATCCCCCCAATCCAGGGAGGATACGCTTTGTTGAGCATAACGACGTGCGGCTTTTCATTCATCGGCGGCGATCCCCTGGAAAAATCCTCAGCGCCCATTCCGTTTTTTCCTTGCATGGAAGCGATGATTCAATCATACTTCAAGTCAACCGGATTTTAGATAACCCGTGACCGCTTTGTAACGAAGACGACTCGATTATAGCGAAAAATGACGATACGGGTGTTGACTTTCGGATGGAGGCGATTCATTTCATGCCGCGGCCTAAAACACTGGGAGAACTTCGAGCCAACAATTATCAGAGCGCACCGGTCAAGGAAGAGATGCGGCGGAATCTGGTTCGGAAACTAAAAAACCGGGAGGAATTATTTCCCGGCATCATCGGTTATGGAGACACAGTTATTCCCCAGATCGTCCACGCCATTCTATCCCGCCACGACATGATTTTTCTGGGACTGCGTGGGCAAGCCAAAACCCGCCTCATCCGTTGTCTCCCCGGCTTTCTGGATGAATGGATTCCCATCGTCGCCGGGAGCGAAATCAACGATGATCCGTTTCATCCCATCTCGAAATTCGCCCGGAATCTGGTGATGCAGCGGGGCGATGATACTCCGGTGGCTTGGATTCACCGCGAAGAACGGTATAAGGAAAAACTCGCGACACCGGATGTCGGCATCGCCGACCTGATCGGCGACATCGATCCCATTAAAGCGGCCAAGAACCGTCTCGATCTCGCAGATGAAGAAGCGATTCATTTCGGTTTGATTCCCCGCTCGAATCGCGGCATTTTTGCGATCAACGAACTACCCGATCTCTCGCCGAAAATCCAGGTCGGTCTGTTCAATATCATGCAGGAGCGGGACGTTCAAATCCGGGGATACTCCATTCGGTTACCGTTGGATGTAGCGCTGGTTTTCTCGGCCAATCCCCAGGATTACACCAACCGGGGGCGTATCGTAACGCCGCTTAAAGACCGCATCGGTTCGGAAATCCGCACGCATTACCCCCTCACCCGCGAAGAAGGAATGGTGATCACCGATCAAGAAGCCCGGATCGACGGCAAGGATGACAAAGAGATTATCGTTCCCACTTTCATGAAAAAAGTGGTCGAAGAGATTGCCCGGGCTGCGCGGGAATGCAAGGACGTGAACCCGGATTCGGGTGTCAGCGTCCGCTTTTCCATTGCCTGCCTCGAAAATCTGGTGAGCAGTGCCGAGAGGCGGGCATTGCTGAATGGCGAAGCGGTCGTTTGCCCCCGGGCTTCCGATTTTATCTCGATGGTACCCGCCATGACCGGAAAAATGGAACTCAGTTATTCTGGAGAAGAACGGGGGGCGGAACAGGTGGCGCGGCGGTTGATCCGGCAGGCGGTTCAGGTCGTATTCAGCGAATACTTCGGATACGACGACTGCCAAAGCACCATCGACTGGTTTGCCGAAAAAAATCAGTCGTTCGTATTGCAGGACGATTTAACGGCCAAAGAAGTAATCATTCGCGCACAGAACGTGCGGGGATTGATCGGCCGGGTGGCGGCCTACCTCAAAGAAGAAGCCATCGACCGCGAAGAAGTGCTGGCGTCGGGCATCGAATTCATGCTGGAGGGTCTCTACGCGCAGAAACGATTGAACAAGACAGAGATGCTGGGCCGGACTACTTACGGATGAGGAAATTCCATGCGCGGCTTTCGATACACTCAATATCGCGGCGATGATGATGAGGAGGATATCCAATCCAAAGCCGAGGCGTTTTTGGAAAGGTTGAGAGATATCCTCTTCATTACCGATGGAGATTTACGCGAAGCCATCGACATGATGAAGGAAGCAGGGGAATTCGGAGATGGAGAAGAAGCCGACCGCCGGGCGGAAGAGATGTTCGACCTTCTCGAGCGGGCGGGATATATGGATCGCGATGGGAATTTGTACAAATTAAGCGACAAGGGATTTCGCGCGCTGAGCGAAAAAACGCTGGAAGAATTACTGACCTCCATCCAAAAAAGCCATACGGGACATCACGAAACGGTTTTTAAAGGATCGGGCGATATGCTAGATTTCGACTCGCGCCCCTGGCAATATGGCGATCCGTTGAATCTGGATATTTACAAGACATTTCAAAACAGCTTTATCCGCCAGGGCATTCATTTACCGGTCGATTGGGAAACGGACGATTTGGAGATCGTGGAAACCGAGCATCAGACCCAATGCGCGTCGGTTTTGATGCTGGATATCAGCCATAGCATGATCCTCTACGGCGAAGACCGCTTTACACCCGCCAAGAAGGTGGCGCTGGCGCTGACGCATCTGATTCGCACCAAATACCCCCATGATTCCATCGACACGCTTTTGTTTTACGACGACGCCCGCGAGATCGCACCCGAACAACTGTTGACATGCCAGGTGGGGCCTTTTTACACCAACACCAAAGCGGGGTTGGCTCTCGCGCAAAAAATCCTGTCCCGCTACCGCTGCGACAACAAGCAGATCATTATGATTACCGACGGCAAACCGTCCGCCATTCATCACCAGGGGCAAATCGTCCGCCATTCCTGGTGGGATCCCTGGATCGTGCACGAAACCCTGCGGGAAGCGGAAAAATGCCGCGCCAGAGGCATCTGCATCAACACCTTTATGCTCGCCCGCGACGAGTTGCTTGTGGAATTCGTATCCAAACAGACACAAATAACGAGGGGGAAAGCGTATTTCACTTCCCCCCAGACGTTGGGTCAATATTTATTGGTCGATTTCATGAACCGCAAGTTCATGCGTCCTTAAAATCCGTCTTGTGGCTTCTAGGCTACATTCGCCACTTCGAGAGGATAAATTTCCTCCCGCACCGATTCGCGGAGTGAGTAAAAATTGGGATACTTTTTAAACTGGAACGTATCCGCTACGGTCTCCAGGCCGATAGCCAAATCTTCCATGTTCAAGCGTCGCAGGCAGGTGGAATAATTCTTCAGAAAGAGCGCCACTTCAATCGGGTCGAGGCTCTCTTCTTCCAACAGGCAGGACAAACCCCGGTTGTATATCTTTTCGGCCAGACCCAAAAGACCCTGCCTGTCGTAAATGATGGCCAGCAAGTGCAATTTGGTGAAGACGGTCTTTTTGGATTGATCCTTTTTGGTCGAGACGCTGCCCGATTTTTCCAGGATTTCAATCGCCAGCTCGTAATCGCCCCATTCCAACGCAGTTGTTAGAATCTCGTCCATTAACTGGTTCTCAAAAAATTCAAAATTGATGTAAGCAAACATCCTTGTTCGCCTCCTTCATCGCTCCTCGTTAAGCATTTCATATCATCTATTTTCCAATATCGGCATTTTTGGTAATTAATTGAGTCAAAAAATGAATGATTGAATCCGGTAAATCCGATTTGGAGATAAATAAGGGGGTTAGGGCTGTTTTAGGAGTGTTTGCACGATTCAATCGGATGAATCGATACCAGTAATACCTGCTTCGTATTCGCTTCGATTCGATAGGTATCCGATATGCAGAAACCCGCGATCCAGGCGATGTCTTCATCAAAACAAAGAAGAGGGACTCGTTCCCGATTCTCCAAGGGGACGCGTTTTTCCTGGAATATCTTTTTGATACGTTTCGTTCCATCCATACCCAGGGGACGAATAACATCTCCCTCGCGGCGCGTTCGAATCACGATCGGATGCCGGACTTTATCCGCATCGAATTCCGCCGTATGCGTTTCCAAGGGTTTGATATGATGGAGGTTCGCCGGGATGATCACGGTTTCCACACGGATTTTCATGTCTGGAATCTCGGTAATACCGGGTATGCGGATGGTGTATTCCGGAGTTGGTTCGTGCAGGTCGAGAGGGGGCGCCAGATAGAAATCGTCGTACCGCCGGTAGAAGCGGAAATCGGCGCTTAGATGAATCTCGCATTGAGGGCGTTCTCCACTCAGAAGCGAAAGAACGTTTTCAATCTGCAACCACGACGGTTCGATTCCATGCAGAAAACAATAGAGACGAATCAACCGGCTTTGTTCGGCACGGGTTAAATGCAGAAACCGCCGCCGGTCGGCGGGAGATTCCTCGGTGGCTTCGCCCACGCGCAGGCGAAGGTTTTCCACATAGGATTGCCAGAACGCTTCATCGTCCTGGGCGAGACTGGCCAGGTGATTCAATGCCTCCTCGATTTGCGGATTGAAACTCTTTTTCAAAAGTGGCAAAAGTTGATGGCGAATACGAGACCGGGTGAATTGTAAATCGGCGTTCATCGCATCGTGGCGGTAAGCCAATTGGTTTTCCTGAGCGTAACGTACGATCTGTTCCCGTCCCGCAAAGAGAAGAGGGCGGATGATGGGGATCGATAAGTCGGTGCGCAGGGGAAGGATACCCGTCAGTCCTGCCAGCCCGGTTGAACGTACGATCCGGTGAAGAACGGTTTCCGCCTGATCGCTGCGGGTATGGCCGGTCGCGATAAATGAGCAATCCAATTCGACGGCCGTGTGTTCCAGTTTTTTATACCGCAGTGTTCGTGCGGATTCCTCCAGATTGTTCGCATGTATATCCTCGATTTCGGCGGCATCGAAACGCCGGACGGTGCAGGAGATATCGTATCGGCGAGCTAGATCGATAACAAACGCCTCGTCTCCATCGGACTCGGTTCCCCGCAATCCGTGATTGATATGCGCGACCTGTAAATCCAGATCGTATACGGTGCGGAGTTGATACAATGAATCCAGGAGAACGACCGAATCCGGACCGCCGGAACAGGCTATCAGAATGCGATTTTTCCAGGGATGAAATCGAACATATC
>CAZFOX010000453.1:0-4948 GCA_964520565.1 uncultured bacterium
CTAGATGAATAAAGATAAGCAAAAAATACAATTTTCCATAGGGAAGGCAACCAAAAGAAATCCCTTTTACGTCTTTTCCAATTCCGTATCGATCCAATCCCCAAATTGCGCCATGCGTTGCGAATAGGTATGAAACTGAGTTATAGTTTTAGATGCCTCGTCGATCCATTCCCGGCGGCTGGATTCATCGGTGAGAAACCGTTTCACCGATTGTGCCATCTCTTCCGGAGTTCGACATGGAAAAGGCCAGGGAAAATCCTCCAGATGAAACCGATTACTAGGATCGACAAGTCCCCATTGAATGACATTACTCTGTGATGCTGTAGCGATTGAAAAACCACCCAGCCGCGGAACGAGAAAATCGCGATGCGTTGGGGTGGAAAATCCCTGCAAACTGCGCAAATTTATCGTAATCGTGGCGGAACGAATCAGATTGGGGTATTCCTGAAACGGATCGAGCCTCCCGGCAAAACAGGATTGCAGTCCAGTTCCATGGATTTCCTCCCTCCACGCTTCGTTTCCATATAAACGAAGACCGAAAGAAACCAGAGCCAGCAAAAATTCCATGCGGTAACGCCGGTTAGCTTCCGAATAGAGATAGTAATTCAAGGGTCCCGACAAGACGATTTTCTGATCCGTCTTGTAAGGTATTTCCTCCATGATCTCTTCGAACGACCGCTCAGGGAACCGCACTTTATAAGCAATGATACGTTCCAAATAAGCCTGAATTGGGAGAGGGATACCGGCACGCGCCTCTCGATTGACATGAATGGAACCCACATAGGCAACTGGAATATCATACTCAGGCCGGAAATCCGCCTGCATCCGATCCGGAGCGGCCACCGGCAAAAATCCAACAATCTGAGCGCCCCGTTTCTTCGCCCCTTGCTGAAATCGAGGATCGGTTACCATAACGATTTCATTGGGAGAAAACGGTTCGCTTCCCATCAAATCGGGATCGTCCAACAACCAAACCAAAACCGGACAAGTGACACAATCGACACCAATTTGCTGAAAGAACAGAGAAGACGGATGATTGGCCAACAAAATCGCATCCGGTTCAAACGATTCGATATCCTGCCGAGCCTGTTGATTCAAATTGGGATTCATACGATCGATCGTGAACTCACGAATTTCTTTCCCTAGAAGGCGTAACCCTTCGGCAGCTGGCTTCAATACCAACCGAGCTCCCACGGATTGAGGATCGTCAATAGTCCATATACGCTTCCAGGATGCCCACATGCTGCTCAATCACCCTTCTTTCTCGAATCCCTTCTCCTCTGCATCGAGTAATTTCCCAAGTTGTTCCATCCGCCTTGCATACGTGTGATATTCGGCGATTTCCCGGGAAGCTGCGTCGATCCATTCGCGGCGTTCGGTATCATGTTCCAAATAATATTGCGCTGTTTCATATAGATGGAGTGGAGAATGTTTTTGAGGCGACCAGGGAAATTCATCCAGCCGGAAGATACGATGAAGATCGATTTGTTTCCAATCCACTGGATGCACACGCACAGCACTGGACAGCAGAAATCCCCCGAGACGTGGAACTAAAAAATCGCGATGGGTAGGTGCGTCGAATCCCTGAAGGCTGCGAAGGTTGATATTTATCCTGACCGAACGAATGAGGTTGGGATAGTCGGTAAACGATTCCAAACGTCCACAGAAACAAGATTCCAATGCCGTTCCCCGGCTCTCGGTCTTCCATAACGCGTTTCCATAAAGACGTAAACCCAGTGGGGCAAGAACGTTCAAATAACGATACCGATAAATTCGGTTTGCTTCGCAATAAAGAAAATATTGAATCTGCCTGGATAATTCACCCTGGCCCAATACTCCATCGGATAACTCATTAAAACTACGAGATGGATATTCCACTTTCTTATGAATTAGTGTTGTTAACCACGGAATCTGTTCGGGACGAATGGATTTTCGGATCTCCTGAGGAATATAAATGGAACCCACATACGCCAGGGGAGCCTCTAACTCTGGTTTGTATTCGGCTGTTACCCGATCGGGTGCAGCTACAGGCAGGAAAAAAATCCGACGAGCGCCCCGCTCTCTAGCCCCTCTCTCGAATTGGGGATCGGCCACCAATACGATCTCATGCTCGTCAAACTCCTGATCTCCCATGATTTCAGGATCGTCTAACAACCAAACAATGCACTGGAATGAATAATTCTCGATTCCAAACTCCCGGAGATAAAAAGCGGAAGGAAAATTCGCCAGTATAACCACATCGGGTTCGAATTCCAACAAATCCCGTCGGAAGCGATCCTTATAATCGGATTCGGTAGGATCGAGGGGAAATGTATGAACCTCTTTCCCATTCAACCGCAATCCCTCAAACATGTCCTTGAAAACCAACCGAACTCCTCGCGAACCGAGGTCATCCACCGACCAGAAACGTTTCCAGGAGTTCCACATAGGACGATCCTTTAATCCCATTCGCCGATAAACAATCCATTTTAATGTTTTTTATCTCGAATTCTATTATTCAAACTGGAAACCACGAAACTTTTACACTATGAATCCGTTTAATAAGTAGATATTCACTCCAATATAGGAGGATGAAAATGAACGGGTATTTAGCGAAATTGGGTCTCTTTTCTTTGATTCTGGCTTTGTTTTCTCCCCATGCCATCGGACAGATTCTACTACCGACCGATTCCATCGATAGAACTCAAGGAATTTCCCTTCCCATTCGTAGTCAGGAAATCAATACCCAAATCACCGATCAAACAGCGGTTACAACACTGGAACAGGAATTTTTCAATCCACTCGACCGGCAATTGGAAGCCACATATGTTATGGCGATCCCCCATAATGCCAACGTCTCAGATTTCCGAATCGAAATAAATAACGAACTGATTCAAGGAGAAATACTTGACAAAGATAAAGCCGAGACAATTTATCAAGATATCGTTCGTAAATTAAAAGATCCTGGCATATTATCATTATCTGGCCGAGGAATGATTCGCGCCAGGATTTTTCCCGTTGCACCAAAATCATCGCAAAAAATCCGCATTCGTTACGAAGAAGTTCTAAAATACGACCGAGGCATTTGCCGGTATGATTATTCTCTGTCCAGCGACAAACTCTGCAAGAAGCCTATCGATTTCATCAAAATCACTGTCTCCCTCTCCTCCAGTCTTCCCATCCGCAATATCTATTCACCCAGCCATGATATAGCCGTTAAGCGAGAATCGAATTTCAAAGCGACCGCAAAATACAGCGAAGAAAATGTGATTCCCGAGCAGGATTTTCAGTTCATTTTCAGCGTTTCGGAAAATCCGGTCGGAATGAATCTTCTGACCTATAAAGAAAACAGCGAAAGTGGTTTTTTCCTATTTCTGGCTGCACCCAAAATCACTCAAGAGGGAGAAGCCACACCCAAAGACGTTCTATTCGTGCTGGATAAATCCGGCAGTATGAAGCAAAACAACAAAATCAAACAAGCGAAAGATGCTTTGCAATTCTGCATAAGAAGCCTAAATCCCAAAGACCGGTTTGCCGTCATTGTCTTTAGCGATGAAGTGGAAACTCTCACGAAGATAACCGACGCCACCGAAACCGAAAAAAACCGCATATGTGGAGAAATCCAAAACATCGAAGCCACCGGGGGAACCTTCATCGAAGGCGCTTTGAAACAATCGTTGGAACTCGTATCCAACGATTCCCGGCCTACCTATCTCCTTTTTCTCACCGATGGATTGCCTACGGTTGGAAACCGGAATATCGACCAGCTTATCGCGCAATCGAAGGAAAGAAACAAATACCTTTGCCGTATATTCACTTTCGGGGTCGGTTACGATGTGAATACGCTTCTTCTGGATCAACTATCCCAAACGAACAAAGGTTTGGCTACTTACGTAAAACCATCCGAAGATATCGAAGTCTCGGTATCGTCGATGTATTCCAAAATTTCCAATCCCGCCCTCACGGACCTGAAACTGGATTGGGGGAATATAGAAACATCCCAAATCTATCCCAAAGACTTACCCGACCTGTTCAGCGGCTCACAATTAATCGTCCTGGGACGGTATAAGAATGGCGATTCCAGTAGGGTGACATTATCCGGAAAAGTGTCTGGTAAAATCCAGGATTTCAAGGAAGAATTTTCTTTTGCCCGGGATAACACTCATAATGACTATATCCCCCGGTTATGGGCGGCGAGGCGGATAGGTTTCCTAATAAACGAAATCCGCATGAATGGAAAGAACGATGAATTAATCAAGGAAATAGTGGAATTAAGTAAAAAATACGGAATCCTGACGGAATATACATCCTTTTTGGTAACCGACGCTCCCATTGCAGCTCATCCGATAGCTTTGGAAGAACGGAACCGAACGGAATTTCGTGCTCTCCAGCAAACAGAAGAACGACTCAGCCAGGGCATGGGTGGCATGGGAATGGGTATGATGGGGCTATCTGTGGGGAAAGAAGCGGTAGCCAAATCCGAAACACTGAACGATCAGTTGCAAAACGCTCCCGCTTTATCCTCGCAAAATGTTTTTTATCGCTACGACGACCAGGATAGAAAACAAGCAATTCGCATCGAGGGAGTTCGATTTTCGGGACAACAGGCTTTCTTTAACCGTGGCGAAGAATGGATTTCGACGCAATTCGACGCCAATCAATCCGTTCTCGCAATCAAATCCTTTAGCGAAGCGTATTTCCAACTGGCGAATCTTTCGCCAGACATCGCGCAGATTCTGGCGTTATCAGAAAAAGTCTCGTTTATCCGAAATGGGCAGATGATTCAGATCGCGGAAAACGGTGTGGAGTCGTTGACCTCAGAACAATTAAAAGCCTTACAATGACTGCCTAGGATCGGTTAATCAGAATTCGGATAAATAACGGCCCTCCCGCGAGGGCCGTTATTATTCCAACGGGAAGTTCGGTGGGAGCGAATACAGTCCGCGCAATGGTATCGCAGATCACAAGA
>CAZFOX010000454.1:0-4945 GCA_964520565.1 uncultured bacterium
TCCCGTGTAATCGCAAACAATATATCCGGTTTCATCGTACGTGATCCCACTGAGAAAAACGTACGATTGAAAAACAGTCTCCCAGCCATACCCCGGATTATTATTGATGGGAGCCGTCTCTTCACGGATGGAAAGATCGGTCGCACAAATCGAAAGAAGAGCAAAAAAAAGGCAGTTCATTTCACGTTAGGTTCGGATTCCTCCTGATTTTCACGGAATCGATCCTTCCTCATTGGCAGATACGATAGCAGGAAAGTTCGTACAAGAGGCTCGTTTCAAAAAGTCCTGCTGGGAAAATACTCCCGCATCAAGCGCCGTAAATGTTGATTGCTCGTTTCTTCTCGAATTAAGGATCGGCTCCAGGGTGCAATCTGTTCTGGTGCGATCGGCTGAGACTGGCCTATTTTATCATTCTGAAACGAAACACATTCGCTTGCGTTCAGTATCTTTTCTTCCCCCTGCCGGGAAACGACGCGAACGCTTCCCTCGCGAACGGCAACCTGAATTCGGTCATCCAACCATTCAACCGAAAACTGGGTCCCCAAAACCTGCACGGTCAGATCGCCAGCCTGAACGGAAAACGGTTTGGAGGAACGGCCGCGTTTTTCCACTTGGGCAAATAATGATCCCTTCTCCAGCCGAATTTGATTCGGATCGACCACATGGATCGAGGATAATTGCGCCAACCGAACGCGGTATTGATTCACACAAATCAGCGATGCCACACTATTGGGCAGCGTTTCAATCGTCTCCCCTTCGGCTTTTAATTCTCCAGGTTGGGATATCGTTTCTCCAGCACTCACGATACGAGCCGGACCCAAAGGAAGGAAATAATAGAATGGATCAATTTTATTATTTTGATTTACAATAAGATACGATACGAATACCAACGCCAGCAACAGGCCGGTCGCATAAGCCCATCGAGGGGCGAATGATTGAAATGGACGTTGAGGAGATGGATTCTGGAGTTCCTCGCGAATCGCTTGTTCGACTCCGGTGCGAATTTTTTCAACATCCGGCTGGATCGAACCGGCAAGAGTCCGAAAAATCGTATCGGTATCCGGCATCGAGTGGTTTTCTTTAACCGATGGTTCCTTCATTTCATTGCGCGACATCATCGCCCTCATGCGACTCGACCGAATGGCTGGTGCCCAATAATTCATTCCATACCATCCGCAAATTGTACTTTCATTTTTCTCAAAATGACTTCCAGTTTCTTCCGCGCTTTATGAAGGTGGCTTTTTACGGCCCCTTCGCTCAATTCCAATAATTCCGCAATCCGTACGCAGGTATAACCCTCTAAATAATAAAGTAACACGATCTCTCTCGAACGCTGGCTTAATACCGCGATGCTGCGTTCCCAGATTTCCTTCTGGAACACTTTCGAACTCGGATAATCCCGATGAGGAAAATCCTGGGTCCACCAGGAAGCCAGGTGGATATTCTCCATCATCTTCATTTTCCGTTTCCATCGGCGGATGAAGCCACAACACTCCTGCCGGACAATAGCGCGCATCCAGGGTGCAAACCGATTGGGATCGGTTAACGTGGGAAGATAGCGGTAGGCGTGGACAAAAGCTTCCTGTACGGCGTCTTCTGCATCTTCCTTGTTCCGCAAAATGGCATACGCCGCTGCATACGACATCCCACTGAATCGATTCACAAGTTCCATAAACGCTTTTGGGTCGCCGTTTTGGGCTTGATATACGATCAAATCGATCCGTTCCGGTTGAATGGATGCTGTTTCTCTATCTGCCATTTATCCTTTTTTCGTTACATTACCCGAATTTCAAATATCTTTGGCTAGATTCTATCAAGGCGATTCTGCGAGTTTATCTCTTAGAATATGTTTGGAGCCTTGATAGAATTTGCAAATACCCGAATTTCAAATATCTTTGGCTAGAGTTTATATTCACTTGTATTGAATGTCCGTACTTTAAAAATGGTTTATTCCGCTTTGATAAAATTTGAAATACTTATTATACTGATAGGATATAGGGATGATAAGAAATGAAATCATTGAGGGGGATATCTCTTTTTAACCAATGTTGGGACACGGGAACGGAAGAAAGAAACATACGGCGTTTACCTTGCTCGAGCTGACCGTAGCAGTGGCGGTTCTTTCAATTTTAACGCTGACCGCCATCCCCATGATTCATAACGCTCAAATCAACGCACGAGTCGCGAATACCCAGAATAACCTACGAATTCTCCGCGATGGGTTGGAAGCATTCGCCGCCGATTGTGGCCATTACCCGGTAGGCTCCACCACACCATCCAATTCCCTGATCAGCGACTTTGACGCGCGTTTTGCCCTGCGTCCATTACTGGGGACATACCTTCCCAATAATCCCTCAATCGCGGAAGACGATTTCAGCCGTGAAACCATGCTCCAAATTAAAAAATCCATCGCCCTCGATCTTCAATCCATCCCGGATCTTGTAGGGTATTCGTATTTTGATTATGCCTTCTATCACGTTCCACCCTGGATGCCACTCAAAGCCTTCTCACTCGTCAGCGTAGGTCCGGATGCCAAAGATTCCGGCCTGGGAATCGCTATCCGAAACACTGCCCTGCTTTCCGATACCCTTTATTCCCCCAGCAATGGCCTTCGAAGCGCGGGAGATATCGGTATTACCAATGCGCCGGTGAAGATTTCGTCATTCTAGACATTTTCCTTGCCTCTCCCCTGACAGGATAAGTGCTTGAAGATAATCCTCTTTATTCCCGGCTGCGGAAACTCTGAACAATCTCGCCGAATATGTCATCCAGCGATTTGGTAATCCCCCAGTTTGGATAGTGGGTTTTCAGTTTGGTCAGATCGCTGATATAGCAGATATGGTCGCCGCTGCGGTTTTCTTCGACGTATTCGTAATTCATTTTCTTGCCGCTGACGGCTTCGACACGCTGGAAGGCTTCTAAAATCGAGCACGAATTGCCACGACCGCCGCCGATGTTATAGACTTCGCCGCATGGGGGATTTTTATAGATTTCCTCGATGGCGCGCGCTACATCGAAAGAGTGGATGTTATCGCGCACCTGTTTCCCCTTATATCCAAACACGCGGTACACGCTGCCTTCCATGTTGACTTTAACCAGATAATTCAAGAATCCATGCAGTTCCACGCCGCTGTGTTTGGGGCCGGTCAGGCATCCACCGCGCAGACAGGTGGTTTTCATGCCGAAATAGCGTCCGTATTCCTGAACCATGACATCCGCAGCGACTTTGGAAGCGCCGAAGATACTATGCTTGCTACGATCGATGCGCATGGTCTCATCGATCCCGTTATACTGGGCTGCATCGGCGTAATCCCAGCGCGTCTCCAGTTCCTTCATGGGTAGATCGTTGGGGGCATCGCCGTAGACTTTGTTGGTGCTGGTAAAAATAAAAACGGCCTCCGGACAATACTGCCGCGTGGCTTCCAGAAGATTGAGGGTTCCCACGGCATTGACATCGAAATCGTCGAAGGGGCGATCCTTGGCCAGATCGTGCGAGGGTTGGGCCGCACAATGAACGATCAAATCGAACCGGTTTTCACGGAACAGGCCGAGAACCGCGCCCCGGTCGCGAATATCCAGGTTGGCGTGCTGAAAGTGACGCGTCGCTTCTTTCAGGCGTCGAAGGTTCCAGGTCGTATCCCCCTTGGGGCCAAAAAAATCGGTCCGCATGTTGTTATCCACACCAATTAAAAGAGACGCCTTGGGATCAAAAAACTCCACCACTTCCGAACCAATCAATCCACTGGAACCTGTAACAAGTACTTTCATCTTGACTTTTTCTCCAACTTATAGAATGTACATATTTCTCAATAACGTTTGTATCCAAAAAATTCAAAAGAAGAGATGTAATCCTTTTATTCCGTCTCTCGATTACAACAATATTCACCATCCAAAAGTCTGTCCACGATGATCCGGGCGATTTCCCGGTGGGCATCCACCGTCTCTCCAGTCACCTTGCCCCATAGTAATTCGGAAGAGAAGTGGAAAGACAACCGATAGAGGGCGGCAACATACAAAAGAATACGCTGGGGATCGACAGGCTGTATGGAAAGCGCCTTTTGGATGGCCTGAGGCAATCGAGATAGGTCCGGACACACGACCATTCCCTCCTCCAAAACAGTGTACGGAGCATTCCCCAAAACAACTACGGGTTTACCGAGTACCAACGATTCCCATCCGGCAGTACCCGTTATCGTGCAAACCACGCAAGAATTTCGAATCAAATCGAAATTGTTCTCCCAAGGTTGAACCAGATAAACTCCCGGAATCCGTAGTATTTGATCGTAAAAACCGGTCGGCCGCTTTCCGATCATCGGGAAATGTTCTTTCACTAGAAGATTCCAGGAAAGAGGAATACTTTTGGAGATCGCTTCGATCGTATGAATCTGGTTGACGTGCATGGGCGCCAACACCATCGTCGAAGCTTCGGGGTCTACATGCAAGGGATAGTAGGCATAAGGTCTCCGCGGTATCCGATCGATCGTCCGAAACGGATTATGGCGTTTGAGACACAAAAGCCGCCAGGCGCGTTGGAGGTTGAAAATTAGCATATCCCACTCATGCGTTTTCTCTAACTCCTGCTTGGGACGCTTGATCGTGACGCTGGCCAGCCCATAAAGATCGCGATACAACAGACATAGAATCCCCGAAAGAGAGGTCTGCCACTTCAACTCCTTCTTGCAAAAATCTATATAACCCGGCTGTGTTGGCGTGTGACGTAATTTTTCCAGATAATTCTCTGCTTGAGGAATTTCTTCTTCTACGAGGCGGGGATCCTTCAGGGCCTTCTGGAAAAGACGATAAACGGGAGCGGAAAAAATGGGAGAAGCATCATCGAGGATACATCGGGTTTCCACCCGAGTATGAACGATTTGACGAAAAACAATGCCATGATGAAAACAGAGTTCCTTCAAAGATAATGCCACGCTTCCCGCCACGCAATAAC
>CAZFOX010000455.1:0-4943 GCA_964520565.1 uncultured bacterium
GAAACGTCCCTGTAAGGGAATCGGCAACACAGTAAATTCCAGAACAGCCGGGGTTGGATCGATGTCCAGTCCTTCGTCTCTCGTCTGGACGCGGAGAGTATGCGAACCGGCTTTCAAGGAAGCAATCAACAAACCATTGGAGGGCGAGGATTGATAGGGAGTCCACGGTTCATCGTCGAGTTGCCATGAGTACTGGAATACTTCCGGAGGGGGTGTCGGTACAAAGCGCTTGACGCCCTGAAAATGCACCGCCAACTCCCCCCCCCACGGCACAACATCTATAGTATTGATAATCCGTGTATCGGGCGGCAACCGGTCGCTGCGGTATTTCAGTACCGAATTTTTGAGGCCAATCCAGTAGTTTTCACTGGCGTCTTTTACGAAACTCGCGATGAGGCCGGAATAGGGAAGGGAAAGGGGAACCGGCTTTCGATCGGTTGTTTCCAATATCCGGTAGAGGCACTCATCCCCGGCAAAAAAAATAGATCCATCCCTGGATGCATAGGTCTGTTGCTCGAGATCGGCCGGGTAAAAATGAAACTGGCGATTTATGTATTGAATCAGACCGCAGGAACCGCCAAATAACGCGGACATTCCAAACCAAAGATCGTGTTCGCTTAAAATGCTGGAGGTAATATAATAATCCTGATATTCTTTAATCGATGTCCATAAAGACGAAAGATTTCTCTCTCGACGGTATAATCCAAATCTTCCATATACCCAGATATACTCGCGATCGACACAGGTTTTTGTATAAACCGAGGCAAAAAAATGCGCAGGAATCTCGATCGTTTCATAGGATACTTTATCCACACGAATCAATTGGTAACGATTCTCCTGGGAAAAGAAAACCAAGTACCACACACCTTTCTGGGGATCGGCATATCTGTCCTTGATTGCACCGGTTTGCAATTCGGGGATCGAGCGCAGCGTCCAGGAGTATCCATCGTAGATGGATATCCGGTTTTGATTATTCGTCTTCGATTCATAAAAATAGATATCGCCCGATGCGTCTTGATTGAACCCTGTGGGATCAGACAGGTTGGTATCGGTTTGCGAATAATGAATAATCTCATCGCCCTTCCACTGCGTAATCCCTGCTGCCGACCATCCCCACACGTTTCCATCCCGATCGGAAGCGATATACGGATGGGGATAATCGATTGCAATCCATCGTTCATCCTCTAAAAGGATTGTTTGGGAGGAACCCTTAAACCAGATGCGATTCCGATTGTCGGTGACCCTCGGAAGAGGAAGATTCTTATATTCCGTCCATTCTCCTCCCTTGCGCTCCCAACGCATGAGACAATCGTAGCCGATGCACCAAATCGACCCATCCGGCGATTCCTGAATGTAACTGATTTCCCGGTTGGGGGATTTATAACCTGCGGAAACAGGCTTGAACTCGGCACTGTCCCAGGCAAGGAAATAATGCTTTTTTGTCCCGACATCGCTATAACTAATGATTTCATCATCGTGGGTCCGGCACATTTCGTACGAACGGTGAAAACGGGAGACATATCGCGACCAGGAATTGTCTTTTAAGCAATAAATAGCCTCTCCGCTACTGACCAGAACTCCATATTTTTGCGATTCGGTTATCGACCAGTAGTTTTCGTTTTGTGCTTGAATCTGCGCTTCCTGCAAAGGACAAAACCAACGCTCGCCATCCCGTTGTGCTAGGCCGGTCTTCGTTAATGCAAATTGGCGTCCCTGGGAATCTTCCATAAAATCCATGATACGATTATCCGGAAGCCCGGCGCTCGTATCATAAATCGTCCAAATCCCGTTCTTATACGAAGTTAATCCGCCGGGATCGTCGTATTTCGGCCACTGATCACAACAAAACCAGATCGTGCCCTGGGAATCCTCCCGAATGCGGCGCACGCATTGGCTGGAGAGACCGCTCTCCGAACCCATCGATTCGAATGAAACGCCATCGAATACCCCGGCTCCTTTATCGGTTCCCACCCACATCAATCCATTTCGGGCAAATAAAACGCAGCGGACAAAGGAACTGGGAAGGCCACTCTCTGTCGTGTATTGTTTCCAGGTATATCCGTCATACCGAAACAGACCATTGGACGAGCAAATCCAGGCCACACCATCGTTGTCAAACGCAATAAATGTTAAATATTGATTCTCCAGGTTTCCTTCCTTAAGCAACGAATAGATACGCCAATCCTGATCGATCACTTCTTGAGGCATTGAATCGGGAAGAGACTGTGAATAGGCAATTCCGGAAATCCATAACAGGACTCCTGACACAATCTGGATCGGCCGGAGATGCAGGAAATTCATGAGATCTCACAATCGTGGATATGAACGATACTTCCTACAGTGCTAAACCATATAAAAGAAGTATACATTTCCTTCTCATGATAGGAATATATTTTTCTCAAAAAGAACATACGGCATGAATGGGGAGTGATACTACGATATTTGATTTTCTAACCGCCGGCGGCATTCATCCAACATCTCCCGAGTCCGGGTAGCGCCAACTCGAGTAACGCCGAGCGCTCGTACATGTAGAAGCGTATCCAGATCCCGGATACCGCCAGCCGCCTTAATCTGGACATGACGGGGAGAATACTGCCGCATCAGTTGCAGGTCCTCGAATGTGGCTCCACTCGAGCCATACCCCGTCGAAGTTTTCACCCAGTCCGCGTTCGCCTCTCCGCAGATTTCGCACAACCGAATCTTCTGCTCGTCATTCAAATAGCAATTTTCGAAAATAACCTTGATTTTCTGGCCCTGAGAATGAGTCAAATCGGTTAGAGATATGATTTCATTCCGGGTATAATCCCAATCGCCGCTTCGTACCTTACTCAGGTTGATCACAATATCCAGTTCCTCGCCGCCATCGCGCAACGCCTGTTCGGCTTCCAGGCATTTAATGGCTGTGGTGTGACCCCCATGAGGAAAACCGATGGTCGTGCTGGCTTTGACGGTACTGCCATTCAGAATCTCGGAGCACCGTGAAAGATAATACGGCAAGATACACACGCTGGCTGTATTGTATTCCAGGGCCAGACGGCAACCCTCTTCCAGTTCCTGAACGGTCAGAATCGGATTCAAGAGAGAATGATCGATCGTCTTGGCAATTTCTTCATACGTGTAATCCATCGATGACTCCTTTGTATATTAATAACCAAATATCCGCCCCCAGCCATTAAATGGGGTCAGTACCGCCTAGGAATGAATGAATGAACGAAGATAGGCCGCGCTCTGCCGAAGAGCGGCTTTGCGGTCTTCCAGCGAACCTTCGTAAGCACGGTCTTCCACTTCCACGCATACCGGTCCCCGGTATCCCGTGTCGCCCAACGTTGAGATGAAACGTCCCCAATTTACTTCACCCAGCCCGGGCAATTTAGGGGTATGGAATTTCAGGGGTGTTGCCAGGATCCCGACATCGTTCAATTTTTCCCGGTCGATGCGGGCATCCTTGGCGTGTACGTGAAAGATCCGGTTGGCGAATTCGCGCAGAGGCTGAATGTAATCGATCTGCAGCCAAACCAGATGGGATGGATCGAAATTCAGACCGAAGTTGGGATTGGGAATTTCTTCGAACATCCGCCGCCAGATGGCCGGGCAGTAAGCCAGATTTTTCCCACCCGGCCACTCGTCGTTGCTGAAAAACATCGGGCAGTTTTCGATCCCGATGCGTACACCGTGATCTTCCGCAAATAGCACCAGCGGCTTCCACACCTTGCAAAACATCGGCCAATTGTCTTCCACCGATCGCGTCCAGTCGCGCCCGATAAATGTGTTCATTTGATTGATCCCCAGCATTTGGGCGGCGAGGATTACTTTCCGGATGTGCTCGATATAAACCTGCGCCTCCTGGGTGTCGGGTGTCAACGGATTGGGGTAATACCCCAATCCGCCGATTTCCACCTGCCTGGATTTCATTAGTTCTTGAATCCTGCTCGCCTCGTCGCGGGATAAATCGGCAACGTCAATATGCGTGATTCCCGCATACCGGCGTTCCGCCTTGCCCTTCGGCCAACACATGACCTCGATGCAGTCATATCCTTCCTCGGCGGCAAATTGCACGCATTCTTCGAGCGATAAATCCGGCAGGATGGCGCTGACAAAACCCAGTTTCATGGAAATCCTCCTATATTGTCACCCATCGTTCTTCGCGATGGCTTTTAAGAATCGCTTCGCATAAAACGACTTCTCTATGTCCGGCCTGGAATGTCGGATACATCGGTTCGGCGGAATAGTCGCCCTGTTCGATATAATCGTAAAACGCCCGGAAACATTGCTTGAACGTATCGGGAAATCCTTCGTTGTGCCCTCCGGGATACTGTGTGTAATATCGGGGAATTTCTGCGAGTAAAGCCGGATCGCGGATCAAGGTCTGATTGGGTTGGTTCCGGTTGCCGATCCACAGTTCATTGGGAGATTCGCTGTTCCAGGCCAGTGCGCTTTTCGACCCAGAAATTTCATAACGGATGCAATTCTTCCGCCCGGCGGTTACCTGAGAAACACAGAGGCTGCCGCGCGCCCCGCCCTTAAAGCGAAACAGAACGCCGCCCGTGTCGTCGGTCGTGATCGGGATTGGTTCTCTTTCTCGTTCGGAAATCCCTTTTCCCGTGAAAGTTTCCACTTCCCCTTTGGGGCGGCGGCGGATTTTATGAACCGTACTTAAATCGGCAAAAACCGCTTCGATTTCCAGACCGGTCAGTGTTTGCACCAAATCCATCCAGTGAGTCCCGATATCGGCCACCGCTCGCAATTCGCCGCCCTGTTCGGCTAACACGCGCCAATTGTAATCGGTATCGTACAGCAGCCAGTCTTGCACGTAACTGCCGTTGATCAGATGGATATCGCCGATCTCTCCGCGCTGGATCATATCCCGCGCTTGTAGATTCAGTGGATAAAAACGTACGTTGTAGCAGACACCGGCAGCCCGATGCTTGGAACGGGAGAGTTCC
>CAZFOX010000456.1:0-4943 GCA_964520565.1 uncultured bacterium
ACGACGTCTGCTATAACGTCTTTCAAGGGTTAACCTTATATTTTACTTATGGAGTCGTACAGTACGATCATTCCGATTCCTCCTTTCAGATTGCTACATGTGGCCACCCTCCCATCATGATACTGAAATCGGATGGATCGTTAACCTTCCATTCCACTCCCTATCCTCCTCTGGGAATGTTTGGTTCATTACCTGTTGAAGTAATAAATAATAAGCATCATTTGGAACCGGGTGACAAACTTATTCTATACACGGACGGAATTTTAGAAGCGCAAAATCCATCCTCGAATGATTTTTTCGGAGAAAAACGATTTACGGATTTGCTTGTGCAGAACCGCCATTTATCGGATAGCGATTTGGCAGAACAGGTTATCCAAGAGGTCAAGGACTTCGCCAGGCAGGAACATCAGGACGATCTCACCTTGATGATCATATCGCATTGAGACATCCACGATTTTTGTGCATCACGGGAGAATGCGAGGCAGGGGAGGGACATAATATTTATCGAAAACGGAAAATAAAGAAGGAGAGAAAGACGAAGAAACCGGCAACTCGTTTCATCAACGCGCTGGGCGAAAAGCCGAACGATCCCCGTTTTTTCTGGAGCCGGGAAAATTCCCACCGCAAACGGGGATCCAGTTTTCCATGTTGGATGCGTTCCAGGTCTTCGATTTCACGCTCCGCCTGAAGAAACACATGCTGCATGCGGTAATCCTTCGTCTTTTCGTATTGATCGGCGATCCAGCGGTACAATCGCTGCAATTCCGCATAGTGTCCCGCCGCCAGTAACGCGCTTTCGTTGGCGAGCCGGGGACGTTTGTGCCAGCCCGTCCAATCCCACGTTACGCCGGTCAGAATCCCCTCGGAAAAACGGGCGCCGTCCAATAGAGCATTCGAAAGATCGCAGCCGAACCGGATAGTGGCTCCCCGGTCTTCGGCGTCGTGAAAAGTAAGACGAGTTCGATTCAGGATGCACCGCCAAAAAGAGACCAAACCCGATCCCCAATTGACGGAATCCATCACCAATTGGTTCAGATCGAACCCGGCGCGCTGAAAGGAAACGCGGTTCGAATCGAACTGGGAACGTAAAAAGGTACCGGTCTGCCCCTGCCATTCCGTGGCCTGAAATGAGGTCTGAAGATTTTGAAAAAGACAGCCGCTGAAATCGACCGTCTCCGCCCGGAAAATCGAACGGCTCCACGAGGCGCGCTTGACCTGAAACCGCGATCCTTCGAAGCGTATTTGTTCCGAATCGATTCGATTCCGTTGAAACAGCCATTCGTCCCCTTCGGCGCATAGGTTCTGGCACAACAAGCGTTTCGATTGAAAGCAGCAGTTTTGAACGACGGCCTGCGGATTCCATTGGCTGCGGGAAAAATCGATTGCGTCCGCCGCCAGGAACCTCGTTTGTTCGATGCGCAAAGAACCTCTGCAGAGCAAGTCCGAAAAATCGATTTCCTTGCCTTCAAAATGGCACCGGTCGATTTCCAGGCCGGCAACCTGATTCCCTTCTCCAAAACCGAATCGCTCTCCCTGCCACCGGCTGTTTCGAAAATGAACGCCCTGTCCCATCCAATTTCCCGGCCCGAATTCCACTTGGTTGCACTGCAGGAGGGATCGAATGTGGGAAAGAACGCCGCGAGTCTGATAGATGTCGCTCCATTCCAGCGTATCCGCGAAGAAATTGGCGTTCCGGAAAAGCACGCTCTCCGAGCCCAGCGCTCCCCCGCGAAAAGCGATCAAAGGCGCTCGCAGATGGCTGGAGTGGAAAGACGTGGTCGTGCTGTTAAACGTGCAATGGACGAAGGTAATCCGGCGATCGGCCTGCCACTTCACTCCATCGAAATCGGTTTCTTCTCCCTCGAAACGGCATCGGTGAAATGCCAGCATGCCGCCTTGTAGGGTGGATTGAGCAAACGTGTTTCGCGCGCTGACAAATTGGCATTCCCGGAAATACACCAGAGACCCGCCGAATGCGCAGTGCTCGAAGGTGGTCAAAGGGCCTTCAAACCGGCAATGCTCGAAGCGGATTCCCAACGGAAAGTAACAGTTCAAAAAAGAAACCGTCTCGGACGTGGAGATATTCTTGATGGTCAGGCAATAGGGAAAAACGAATCCGTCGAAATTATAATCGCGGGCGCGAAACTTTTTTTGGATGGTTTGTAAAAATCCCTTGGCGGGTTTTCCGGGATCGCGATCGTGACCCAAACAGAATCCATTCCGCGAGCCCGGCCAGCGCGCTTCCCGGCATTGCCAGCCGTCGGCCGGACTGACGTACGAGCAGAGATCCCCCATGGGAATCAACGAGAAAGAATCTCTTCTCTCCAGGGAGCCTTTATACAAAGCAATAGAATGGGAGTTTGAAACACCCGTTTTCATCGAATACCCGTTCTATTCCCGCCTGATTGGATGAATGCCGGAAGCCGAACACAAAAGTACAAAGAATAACGGCTATCTAACTTTTTCGCGGCCAAGAAGACATTATGCGATCGCAAGGGAATGAGAGAATTGTCTTAATCCTGGACGGCCAGAACTATATATAAATATTATATTTCCTCACCCAGTAAGAATATATAAAGTAAAAAAAAAAACAAGGCACGATTCACATAATGTTACATGAGAAATAAGTCCCCATCGCGAATGCGCCATTTACGATTCCCTCCAGGAAACACTCCATCTTGTTTAAGTTATTTAATATCAATAAGTTATTATAAAATCGGCAAAAATATCCCTTGGTGAGATTGGTTTTGGGAGCGGTTCCCTATTCCCTGGAATATTTTTATACATTTGTACAATAAATCCTTTACATTATTTACGGAAGATATAAACTATATTACAATCAATATCGGCATCCTTGTAAAATACTATAATATCGATGCGAGTTATCATCGAATGAATTCGTTTACGATTTGCAAGAAGCCCTTCGGTTCGGTTCTTTGGATCAATCAGACTCCAAACGTTGCCGAAATCCAGCGGTTGGATGAATGGTTTTCCCGCCCGGAAACCATCAAAGCTCCCATCTATCTGGATATGGGAAAATTGCCTTCGATTGACGAGCAATTCTTCGATTACCTGCTTGGCCAGATTCGGCGTTTAAGCGTATTGGGCGTGCCGTTGATCCTGGTGCGGGATAATCCCGATTTGCGGGAAGCGTTTCGGCGCGCGAACTGGGAACGTCCGGTTATGATTCTCGATTATCTGGACGAAGCCATTTTTCCGCAGGAATCGGAAACGCCACAGGTAGGGGCGGTGCAGCCGGAAAAAAAACTCCCGTTGACTCACTGTCCGAAATGCCAGAGAGATTTACGCAAGGGAGCGTACCGGTGTCTTCATTGCGGATTCACCATCATTCAACGCCGCCATGAACGGCATGCCGCCGCCATCCCTTTTTTTTATGGACGCGTTTCCAATCAGCAATTTTTGAATTCGAGCTGGCTGGGTGGCGTGACGGAAGATTTAGATCTGGATTCGTTTTCCGGGGTGGGTTTTTTTTCTCCACGCGATATTCCCCGTGGGGCGGAAATCCATCTGGTTTTCCCCACGCTGCAATGGAAAAAGAACGATACGCTTCGTCAGCCGAACAAACTGGCCATTTTCACCGGCCGGATCAAACATACAACCTACGCCGAACCCTGGTACCGCATTGGCGTAGCCTTATTCGATCTGTTTGAATATGAGGGGAGTTTCGATGTGAGTACGGAGGTTCCCGGTGATACCCATTATGAATAGGCAACGAATCCATATTGTTTTCTGGCCGGTCGTTCTCGCGGGACTATCGCTTTCCACCCTGCTTCCGGTTGGAATGGCCGCCTCCATCCAGGACCCGGTCGTCGGGCCGCGCGACGTATTGAAAATCTCTGTGTTCAACGAACCGACCATGTCGATGGAAGTGGTTGTATCCGCCTCGGGAGAATTTTCGTTCCCCTTGTTGCAGCGCGTACAGGCCGGAGGAAAAACGCTGGACGAATTGGGTCTGCATATGGAAAAGCGTTTGCGGGAGGGGCGCTTTTTAATCGATCCTTCGGTTACGGTGACATTTGTGGAGCAGAATCATTTCACAGTCACCCTGACCGGCGCCGTCGAAAAACCGGGTATCGTTCCCATCTATCCGGGATTCCGCCTTCGCGATCTGATCGCACAGCAGGGCGGCATCCACGATAAAATCGCGGGACCTTTCATTCACATCCAGCAGGATACGGGGAATCTGATCAAAATATGCCGCGACGATCTGGAAAATGGGACACCGGAGAAGATGCGGGAAGCCAATATCGAACTATCGCCGGGCGACGATGTGATTGTTCCCAACGCGGACGAATTCTACGTCATGGGGGCCGTAACCCGGCCGGGTGGATTTCCCCTCACGCGGGATATTACCCTCGGCGAAGCTCTGGGCATGGCCGGGGGACGAACGGACAAGGGCGGCAATACTCTTTTGTGGCATTGCAATAAACCTGATAGCGAGCCGATCCTGATTACGTTCACTTACCATCAATATCAGGAAGAACCGGCGATCCGCAATTCCCTGGTTCATCCGGGAGACAGCCTGTATATCACCCAGAACGATTTTATCTTCGTCGGGGGTAAGGTCGAAAAGCCGGGAACCTATCCGTGGCAACCCAAAATGAATATTCTATCTGCACTCCTGACGGCCGGAGGGCGGGAATTCACCGCCAGTCAATCGATCGAACTGATCCGGGAGGGCAGTGATGGAAAGCAGTTCAAGATGCAATTCCGGTATTCGGAACTCAGGAAAGACAAAGAAAAAAATTTGGACGTTTTACCCGGGGATATCATCCATGTGGGCGCCAATCCCCTGCTGAACATTCCGTATACGCTCCGCCGAATCAATCCGTTTTCATTTACTTTGCAGATGTTTGAGTCTGCAATGTTTTAAGAGGAGAGAAAAGAAGTCGATACTATTCTATGAATGCAAATCCTGTGTA
>CAZFOX010000457.1:0-4932 GCA_964520565.1 uncultured bacterium
ATCTTTGGCTTAATTTGCAGAGGCTATCGCGCAAATTACTCAAGCCGAATCAGGTATTAACCGTCACGAAATATTTTACAGCAATCGTTATCGATTCTCCCGCGAAAAGTAAACGGCAAACAACTTATATTGATGCGTTGAAAACATTGGAAGATTTTGAGATTCATTACGGTCATTTTCAGAAAAACCCTAGCACATGTAGTAATTGCGGGTACACGACAACGTTACCCTGCGAAAAGTTGACGGATGTCAATATTGCTGTGGAATTGCTGAAAGATGCGCATTTAGATCGCTTTGACACGGCATTGATTATATCGGCGGATAGCGACCTCGCGCCAGCGATTCAAACTGTATTAGAACTATTCCCCGGAAAACGGGCTATCCTCGCTTTCCCGCCCAAAAGAGCATCAAAACATCTGCAAAAGATTGCTTCTGGATTGATTCATGTTTCAAGGGATGCGATAGAAAAGAGTCAATTTGCCGACGCTATAACTACAGAAAGTGGATACACTCTTGTACGACCGGCGTTATGGCATTGAGCTTATTCATCTTTAATTCTAGCCAAAGATATTTGAAATTCAAATTTTCGTAAATTTTTTCAAGGCTCCAAAAGTATTCTGAGAGATAAACACGCAGGATTTGTAATCGATTCGCATGTTTTACGCGCAAGTCAAAATGCATCAAGGTTTGCCCTTTCGCGTTGCGATTCCCAATGAAGAAACCCTTGCGGCGATGAAGGAAGGGGATGAACCGGAAAACCTGCCATCCTATGAATCTTTTTCCGATCTACGCAACGAACTGGGGATTTAAGTGCTCGCCATCAAACTGACAAATAGTTTTAGTCAAGAAGAACCGGTGGGCTACGCTACCGCTTTGAGCCCATCTATGATGCGCTTTGTCAAGAGGCCGAAACTTAGTGCAAAGAATAGCCAAGTAGGATGGGTCATTTTTTCGACCCATCGTTTTTACACGCCATTGATGGGTCGATAAGGATTGACCCATCCACGCGTCTATTCGCTTTTACGAATCCCCTTCAATCCTCGGGAAATACATCCATAAATGTCCCAGGTCGTCGCGTTCGCCGAAGTAGATTTCGCCGTCCAGGCCGGTGACTGCGTCGCCGAATTGGTAGCCGTAGCGGCGGCGTTCGATGACCGAGACGGCGATGCGTAGATCGCGCAGCTCCTTGGTTTTGGGATTGTAAACAAAGAAATGTTCCATCTCTTCGCCGCAGGTTCCGAATACGCGCCCGTCGTGGGTGACCGCCATCGAGGTAACCGGCGCGAGCGGCGTCTGCGTCAGCGGCCCTTTCACCGCACCATTCTCTTTCAACACGAACAGGCGTCCCTCACCATCGGCGGTATACAAACTGCCGGTCTGGTTGTCACGCGCCCAGCGCAGTAACGCGCCGCCCCAATTTCCCTTGGGCAGTTTGACGGCATGGCGTTTGAGCGCTTTGGCGGCGAGATCGAACCGCCACAGCGACTCGCCGTCATCCATGCCGAAAAAGCGGTTTTTCGATCCCCGCCCGATCTGGCTCTTGCCCGCCAGCGATTCAATCGTTTCGATTTGCTTGGATTCGAAATTGACCAGGAACAGGGTGTTTAGCGAAACGCCCACCGCGCATTCCCGTTTTTCATCGGAGATTGCATGAACCAACGGTTCGCCATTATTAATCCTGCCCACCTCTTCATACGGGGGGCGGCTGAATCCCCATTCCTGCAGCAGGTCGACGCCCGGCGAGTCGTGCATCGGAATGGCGACGATCAATCCGCCCTGCGTCCCATTCACGAAACCGAGCATTCGTTTGGTGCCGCAGCAGACGGCGGCGCAACGGTCGGCGCCGGGAATCGCGCCGAAGTCGAACACCGCGCCGGTGGCCTGGCGGAAGTATCCGGCGAAGAGATGCGCGGCTCGCCCGCCGGTTCCGCCGTAGACATCGCCATTGGGGGCGAGATCGAGCGCGGTGATGTGGCTCTCATCGGCGACGATGGGGATAGTCCCGCCGGGAAATCCGAGTGGAAACGCCACCATGCGCCCTTCGTCGATAAACGCTCCCTGATGGAGTTCTCCCCACGACATTTCTTGAACGGTTTTCTGTTTTTTCATGGTCGTTTTCCCCCTCCTTATCCCCACATGCGAATGGGCAGATGCGCGTTAGGACGTTTGCGATGGGCGGGCATGGCGATTCGGAACATGCCCGATGGCCGCGAGCCGACATGTCCAAAGAAGAGATCGCCGTTGCGGTCCACCGCACCCCGCGAAACGTACTGCGAGTGTTTTTCCGGGCTCTTCAAGACGGTGACCTCTTCCCGTTGGTTGGTATCCGGATTGATGCGCCACACCACGCCCTGCATCTCCTGCTCGCTGCCGGGCATGGGATTATAAACCGGATCGCGCCAGCGCGACGCCACGTAATAAACCTGGTTGTCGCCGCCGATCGTCAGACCGCCGCAGTGATCGACGAAGGTGTCCTTGGAAAGAGTGGGATCGCGATCCTGGGTGGCGGGGCCGAGGTCTTCCACCCGTCCCCATTCACCCTCGTTGGGCCAGATGCGCATCAGATAGGGCTGGGCGATCCAGGTGCAGGCAAACACGCTGTCTCCATCGGGAGCCAGCACGGCATCGTAGAAGACACTGTGCCAGCCGGTTTGGAAATTGGGATTGTGCGGAAGCACATAGGGCGACCATTCCAGCCGGTCTTTTTCGGGATCGTATCGCACCAAGCGGCCATAATCGCTGGTCGTCCAGACGCGGTGCTTCTTGTCGAGAAAGAGAACCTGAGCGTTCACCGACCCGATGCGCCCCACGTCGCGGCGTTTCTTGGTTTTCAAATCGTAGATAAAGAAATGGTCGCGGGGGTAACTCAGGGCATAGAGAAGGTTGCGCTCTTCGTCGTGCAGCAGGCAGCGGCAGCCTTCCTTGGGGATCAAGGTATCATGCCAGCGGATTTCGTCGGTTTTGGTATCGAACGCCATTAAGGCGGCTCCCGTAAAACACCGTTTGGGATCGTGCCAGAAATACCACGGCGAATAGCCCTTCAGATCGATGGGCGGGCCGGATAGATGTGTGGCCATGTACATGATCCCATCATGCATGGAGGGCGCGAAACTGTAATGGATTTTGCACTGGGTGGCGCGTCCAGAATCGAAGGGATCGTTGGCCGCCTTGTCGGCGTCGAAAAGGTAATCGAGCGAATCGGTCTTTTCGTTATAGCGCACCACTTTGACGATTCCCCCCGGCTCCCCTTCACAACAGGCGGCGATGTAGATGCGCCCGTCGGGGCCGACGGAAAGCGACCAGCAGGAATCGGACTTGGGATGTTCCTTGAAGGGATAGTACGTACAGCCGTATTCCTCGGTTGCGCTTGCCCCGGTTGAATTCTGGGCGGCCGCAGAGTTTCCCAGAGCGAGAGCCGCCGCACTTCCCGCGATTCCGAAAGTAAACTGGCGGCGATTGAGCGACGATGCCGATGAGGTAGACATGATAAAGCCCCCAATCGAAAGTAGTATGTATATATGTCAGTAGTTGACCATAAAATACGGCATGCCGTCAAGGATATCTTGATAATCAAAAACCCGAATAAAGATCGAATTCGGTTTCCTGAATAGACAAAAACCAGACCTTTTCATCATCGAAGGGTATAGTAGAGAACGATCGGTGTCGTTTCGGATAATTCTGTTAAAGCGATCATCCATACAGCGGAGTTTTCAGATATGCGGTGACCGGTTTCGGGATTTCGGCTCAATATCCATTCCGCACCTCGAACAAATTCATCGGCTCGTTTCGCGCCGGGTAAGAGGCTATCAAGTTCACGGTTAAACCGTGGGGAGTGGATGATTTCGCGATATTCAGCCATTTAGATTCTTTCAAGGTGATTCTGAGTGTTTATTTCTTAGATGACCTATAGAGCCTTGAAAGAATTTGAAAAAAACGAATTTCAAATATCTTAGGCTAGTTTTAGGCGGATCGGCAAGATGAGGCTTCGGATTCAAGTTCCATTCCCCGGCGTATTTCGTCATCGGTTGGTTCCCGTGAATCGACCAGAATGGTTTCGTAAGGAATGGTTTCTTTTTCTTGAGCCAAGCGCCATCCAACGAATTCATGGGAAGCGTTGCTGATTGCGGTAGCGGAAATTCCCCACCATCGAAGAATCAGGTCATCGACCAAAGAAATTTCCCTGGCGGAAAATAGATTGATATCGGGTTCGCGCAGGGCGAGGATACGGTGCTGTTCTTTGCCATAAAAATCTCGCTCTCGAATGGCGATCTCGCCCGCTTTCTTCATTTCTTCGCGATTGACGACCAACCTGCGTGGAGCGGGCCCCTGCTGGAGTTTCAGGTATTCCTGGCCTGTAATCGACTGGCCGAAGTTTTTGAATGCCAAAAAATCGGCGTTGAAGAGCAGTTTGTTTAATTTAACCGCCCCGAACGTATCATCCCCTTCGGATTTCATGGAAATATAGAGGATTAATTCTCTGAATTTTCGATCGTTGGCGTCCATGATCAATTTTCTCCGAGATTCATTATAGCCGAACGATAGATTTCTGTCATAGCGGTTAAGGAATTGTCCTCTATCAACAAGCCATCTCCTATCATCGGATTAAACCACCATGTGCCTGGATTGCCGCTGGATCGATATTCTGACGAATGTCAATTTTATGGACAGGATTTATTCGTCCATTGACGGAACGGTTTCCCTTTTGGCTGACTACCCGTACCCTCAAAAACCATGCGATCAAATTGGCCATTTCATTGAAAGTGGCCGTGGATTGTTTGCAGGGATATCTTCATGAATTGATGCTATTACGGGAAAAGAGTTTAGAAGCCAGGAGAGACGACTGTATGTTCGCTACATGGGTATTAGAAATGAGGAATTTTTGAAATGGGCCCACCTGGACTCGAACCAGGGACCGACCGGTTATGAGCCGGT
>CAZFOX010000458.1:0-4910 GCA_964520565.1 uncultured bacterium
GGAAATGTTCCCCGCGCCGAACAAAACTTTATCTCCATCGTCGTTCGTCACGACGTCGCTGTATCCGCCTCCGGTACCAAAACTACCATTCTTCTCATCGGCGTACGATCCAACCGCCGTCCAGGTGTTGGTGGTAGCGTCTACATCGAAAACGCGTGTCCGCATGCCGTTGCGCCAGGTTTTTCCCGATAGCACCGCTTTGGTATTTGCACCCGATCCGGATATCTCGATGTCGGCAAAACGCCATTGCGAGAGGCGGTCGGTTCCGCCATGGTTGCGGTAGTCCTGTTCGTATACGACCTTCGGGCCGGTAAAGCCTCCCTTGCCGTCGGGATCGTACCGCAGAATCATGTACCAATACCCTAGATAGAGGACTCCATCGTCGGAAACGTCGAAGTTCATGTATTCCGGCGCGCTCTCTTTGCCCGAAACGAAGCGGCGGTTTTTGGGATCGTTCCAACCATCGATCGCCGGCGTTCCTTTTCCGCCGTCGATCATGGATTCGTATTCCGGCGAGAGTTCAACCGGCTTGAATCCAACGCGCAGGGCCACACCCATCGGAGCGCCGGTGGCGGGATCGATCCATAGAATCGAACGATCGGGATACTGGGCGGCCAGGGCGGCGTTATGACTCGGATCGGTTTCGTCGATTCCATTATCGCGAATCCCCAAGAGGAGACGGTTTTCATCGTAGCGGACGAAACCGTCGTATTGGTCATGCAAGTTCACGCCGTACCAGGGGCCGTCTTCGGGATCGCCGTCCCAGCGGGGATCGGGTTCCCCATTCACCAGAATCGGCAACACGCCGCCTCCGTCGATCAAGGTATGTTCCCAGACAGGAACAATGTCGAGCGCCCAACTCGACGATAAACCGGCCACCATAAATAACGCCAAACAGACAGACACTCTTTTCATAGAACCTTCCTTTTTCATAATCATAGAATCGAGATAACCTTCCGGTTATCGCTCCCTACAACTTATCTCTTCCTGCGCTCGAAACGATTCTTCCTTGGCGAATTGGATATCCTGCTTCGGGAATTCTTGGATCGAAGAATTATCCTTTCAGAATCGATCAAACGCAAAGGGGATATTATCGTAATTTTTTTTCTCTGTCGATTCAAATTTGAATCGTTGAATGGGGGGATGGAATGGACTCGTGGCCGTTCTTCTCTTTCGTTGTGGAATACCGCATTCCTCATCGATCCAGAAATACTCAGGAAGAAAAGACAGTAGGCGCGTTTGGGGGCGGGAATTGACAGGATACTTTTGTTCGAGAGAGAATTCATTCGCACGATTGCATAACTCATGATCGCAGAGGTCGTTCGATGAAACTGTTTTCTCCCAGGGCGTTTCTCCAGGTTAGCGTTTGCGCGGCCGTTGGCATTTTAGTGCTCACGGTTCTGGTATGGCGATCCTTGGGCGGTGGCCGTTTGAACGACCTCTTCGATGGGCCGGTTACAATCTGTAAAAACGAGGAAACTGCGTTCTATCCCCACTTGTACGATAGTTCGGTCAACGACCGGATTTCCCAAAACGCGGCGTCTGAACCGGGTGTGCATTCAGCCGTATCCAGTTCCGCGCCGCCGCAGGACGGCGAAATGCAATGGGTGGATGGAGAGGCTCGCGATGAGATCGAAATGGCGATGAGGAAATACGCCAGTCAGATGGATCGCAATACCGCCCTCAGCCGTCCCAACTATCATTCCGCCTATCGAGAACGGATCGCGAGCCAGCTGCGTATCGTTTCGCCCGAAGAGGGATCGCTCTACCCGGTCAATCTATGCCCTCCTTACGTCTCCTGGAAAGATCCGCACAATAACCTCTGGAGGGTCGAAATAGAATTCGGCGGCGAAACGCAGACGTTTGTGACAGACGAAACGCGATGGAAATTCCCGCACGCGCTTTGGGAACGCTTACGCGAGTGTGCAGTGATTCAGGACGCGAGCGTCGTTGTGAAGGGAATTACCCGGGACGAAAAAACCGGAAACCGCCTGGGGGATATTCAATCGACAGACCCCGTCCATTTCAGGATATCCGAACATCCCGCGGATTCCTATCTCGTCTATCGCCTGGTCGAACCGCCGTTCAGTACGCATAAGACACCCGATATTTACGTGCGCGACATCCGAAAGGATCGCGATGAAATCTATCTTTCAGCGCGCCGGGAGTATTGCCTGAATTGCCACAATTTTTCCTCTAAACAGGGGAATACGGGCAAACTGGCCTTTCAGGTGCGGAGCATGGTCAAAGTGATGAACGACCTGCCGACCTACCTGGCGGTCTACGATATCGACAAACGAGAGGGATTCAAAGTTCGGTTGCCTTTCGAGATTCAGATGACGACATTCATGGCCTGGTCGCCGGACGGCAACAAACTGGCTTATTCGGCCAATCAAAAAGTGGCCACCCTCAAGCCGATCGTGTTCGAGACGCAATTCGCCGCGATGGGCGCATCGGATATCGCCATCTACGATCTCGATCGAAACGATACTTATTTAGTTCCGGGGGCCAGCGATCCCAACGTTCTGGAAATTTATCCTCAGTGGAGTCCGGATGGATCGAAACTGATTTTTTCGCGCAGTCCGGTTGGCGCGCATCCTTCGCAAATTCTGTACGACCTGTATGCCCTCGATCTCGGCTCGATAGAAAATCCCACGCCGCAGCCCATCGAAGGCGCCGCCCGGAACGGCCGCAGTAACTATTACTCGCGCTTCTCTCCCGATGGAAAATGGTTTACGTTCTGCCAGAGCGATGGGGGCGATTTGATCCGTTCGTCGAGCGATCTTTATATAGTGCCCGGGACGCTGCAAGGCCAGGGGCGCCGCCTGGAGTGTAATGCAGATCACGCCGCCGATTCGTGGTACAGTTGGAGTTCGAACAGCCGTTGGATCGTTTTCGCTTCCAAGCGCGAGGGGGGGATTTATGCGTCGCTCTACCTGACGCATATCGACGACGGCGGCCATGCCTCTCCCGCCGTTCCCTTGCCGGTCAATGAGAAAGCGTACTGGAGTTTTAACATTCCCGAATTCGTTCGCGATCTTCCCCCCATCGACGAGAACGATTTGTTCGACGCGCTGCGGGTCGAGCCGAAACCCCGCGAGGTTCGTCTGAGGGAAATCAGCCAGGGGACACGCGAGGATCTTACTCATGAAAGATCGTAAATCCGGGCGAAAAAAAATCGAACCAAAACCGGAGACCGGCCGATCCGATATCGGGCGAAATCGTCCTTTTCTTTGGGCCGCTTTCATGATTCTTATTCTGGGTGGGATTGTATACGCTCCGGCGTTGCAGTCGCCGGTTTTTATTCAGGACGAGGAAAGCATTCTCCAGAATCCGCTGATATCGCATTATAAGAATATTCCCCACATTTTTTCCCAGGATTTCTTATTGTTCACATCCGGGCAATACCGTCCCTTTTCGTATGCGGTTCTTGCGGCCATACGAACGTTCGTATCGCCGAGCGATCCCGTTTTCTGGCATCTGTGGCTGGTGGGATTCCACATGCTGAATGCGCTGCTGGTTTTTATGCTGGTTCGGAATTTCGCCGCACACCCGGCCGTTCCCTATATCGCCGCCGCGCTGTTTTGCGTTCACCCGCTTTGTACGATGCCGGTGGGCAATATCAATCAATTCCACATCGTTCTGGGAACTTTTCTGTTTCTCGGCGTTGCGAATGCGTATATAAGTTACGTTTGTTCTTCGAAGGTCTCGTTTTATCTATTTGCACTCGTTCTATACCTTCTCGCATTGTTCACTATGCAACAGGCGTTGGCCATCGGTCTTGTTTTATTCGTATACGAACTGCTATTCCGCAAGGCCGGTTTCAAAGCCGTTGCTATCCGTGTGCTGCCATTTGCGGCGTTACCTCTGATTTTTTACCGTTATCTTTTTATAACCACCCCCCATCCCCTGCATTTTAAGTACGTGCAGATGTACGCCGGTTCCTTTTGGGATGGATTCTTTTCGGTCACAGGAGCGACCGGATTCGTTGTCGATGCCTTGTCGCTGGCGCGTAAGTTGCCTTTGATTCTACACGAAATTTCGGATCCAATCTTCGATGTAACGAATCCTCGATTTTTGATCGGAGCGGTGTTCAACGCGCTCGTTTGCGGAGCGGCAATTTGGGCAGTGGTGCGCAAGAAATGGCCTGCTTCGGGATTGCTGCTGATGTATCTCTGTATACTGCCCTACGCTACGGTCTATTTCAACCGGGTCGATGACTATATCTCTTTTTATTATTATTATCTTCCCGTTGCGGGCCTGGCATTGTTTATCGGCGGGTGTTTCGATTGGTTTCAGAATAAAAAACATCCCGTTTTGAAACAGGGAAGCATTGTCTGCATACTGATCCTGCTGGTGTTCTGGGCGGGCCGGTCTTTCCAATTGAACGCTGTTTCAAAATCTCCCATTGCCTATTGGAATCATGTCGTAACCAAAACGGAAAACATCGGGCGGGTAAGCCCTATCGCCGCCAATCGGCTAGGAAAAGCGTTACTTGCGCAAAACGACGTTTCGAGCGCACTGAAAGTGTTGTTCGCACCCACCAACAAATCCTTGTCCGATTCCTGCCTGGCAATGGCCCATTACTATATCGATCGCCGCGAATACCTGGCGGCGGCCATTCACCTGCAGCACTGCCAGGGGAAAGAATCGTCGGGCATCGTCTATCAGCGGGCGAGCGAAGCGATGGCGAAATTATACACTGCTGCCGGAGCGCTCGATCACGCGGAAGACAACCTGGGGGTTGTCTTGATGGTCAATCCATTTCATACCCGCGCGATGGCTCTGCTGGCCGAGGTATGGTTGTGGAAAGGTCATGTCGAAGAATCCCGCCGAATTCTCGATCGGATTGGCGGTTACGATCCCGGCGATCCCAACTTGATTCGTTGCCGGCAGGCGATCGATCGATT
>CAZFOX010000459.1:0-4906 GCA_964520565.1 uncultured bacterium
GGGAATCTCCTTGGGGCAGACACGGACGCAGTTTTGAGCGTTGCCGCATTCCTGAATACCGCCTTCACCCATAATCGCCTGCATGCGTTCCTCCCGCGTGAACCGTCCGATGGGGTTCTGATTGAAAAGAAAGACCTGCCCCAATGCGGCCGCGCCGACAAAAGCCGTGCCGGAATTGTACTGCGGACAGGCGTCGACACAGCATCCGCACGTCATGCAACGCGAATAGAGATACATCTCCTGTTGATTGGCCTGCGATTGTTTTGGACCCGAACCCAGGTCATAAGTTCCGTCGATATTCACCCAGGCCTTGACCTGTTTCAGCGCTTCGAACAGACGCGTCCGGTCGACAATCAGATCGCGGATAACAGGAAACTTGCGCATCGGTTCGAGAACGACCGGCGGTTCCAGTTTATCGACGAGCGCACTGCAGGATTGGCGGACTTGCCCGTTGATTACCATCGTGCAGGCGCCGCACACTTCTTCCAGGCAACTGCAATCCCAGGCGACCGGGGTGGTTTTTTGCCCCTGGAGGGTAATTGGATTGCGCTGAATCTCCTGCAAGAGGGCAATCACATTCATATTCGGCCGATAGGCGACGCGGAATTCCTCCCAATAGGGTTCCGAGCGATTGTCTTTCTGCCGTTTGATTCGGATATCGACCATTCTGGCCATAAGTTGCTCCTCGTTATTCTTTCCAACACAATAGTCGTGTAATCGTCCTCGTTTTCATTCCACCCACTATCAATCGTAACGCCGCGGGACGGGTTGCAGTAAACTGCTGTCGACCGGCTCGTACGAGATTTGCGGCCCTTTTTCGGACCATTGCGCGATCGTGGTTTTCAACCATCGATCGTTGGATTCCTTCCACTTTTTTAAAAATTCCTGATATTCCGGCGATTTATGATCCCGGGGTTGGGGAATTTTGAACTCGGGTTTGAGATGGCTGCCTCGGCATTCGTCGCGCATCAGGGCGCCTTTGACAATTACTTTGGCCAGTTCGATCATGTTCCAAAGCGTATGAATGAAAAGTACCGATTGGTTACGCGTCCTGCCGGTATCGAGCGAATCGCAGTGCTGCCATCGTTCGGAAAAACCATCGAGGGTGGATAACGTTTCCTTCAAATCCTTGTTGTTTCGGACGATGGTGCAGGTACGCACCATTAAATCGCCCAGTTCCTGGTGTAATTGAAAAGGATTTTCATCCCCATCCATGCTGCCGATGGCTTCGAAACGATCCCGCCATTTTTGGGTTTCCTGTTCGAATAAGGTGGAAGATTGATCGGCGGCCAAGCCGTGTGCGTGACGGGCATATTCGATCATCGCCGGGCCGCAGACGGTTCCGCCGGTCAGGCAGGAGAGCAGGGAATTGGCTCCCAGGCGGTTAGTGCCATGGTATTGGTAATCGACTTCGCCCACGGCGAAAAGGCCGGGGATGTTGGTCATATGATTTTTCGCACTCTTGGGGTCGAGAAGGCCGTCGGGGGTTTTCTCGTAATCGATCCAAAGCCCCCCCATGCTGTAATGGACGGCCGGGAAAATTTTCATGGGAATGTCGCGGGGATCGTCGCCCACGAATTTTTCGTAAATCTCCATGATGCCGCCGAGTTTACGATCCAGTTCCTTGCGGGGGATATGGGTCAGGTCGAGGTAAACCATCTGTCCGCCGCCGACGCCCATTCCCTGATTAACGCATATGTCGTAAATCTCCTGGGCGGCGATGTCGCGGGGAACGAGATTGCCGAAGCGGGGATATTTTTCTTCGAGGAAATAGAGGCGTTCCGCTTCGGGGATTTGCCTTGGATCGCGGTTGTCTCCCTGTTTTCGGGGAACCCAGACGCGTCCCCCCTCGCCCCGCGCCGATTCGGACATCAAGCGCAGTTTATCGTGACCGGGGATGGCCGTGGGGTGGATCTGAACGAATTCGCCGTTGGCGTATTTGACACCCTGCTGGTAGGCGGAAGAAGCGGCGGAACCGGTATTGATCATGGAATTAGTGGAACGTCCGAAGATCAGACCCAGCCCGCCCGTGGCGAGAGCTACGGCATCGCCGGGGAAGGTTTGAATCTGCATCGTATCGAGATTGATGGCGACGATACCCCGGCAGATCCCATGAGAATCCCGCACCATGCCCAGGTATTCTCGATTTTCGTATTTTTGAACGAGGCCGTCCACTTCGTACCGGCGCACCTGTTCGTCGAGAGCGTATAACAATTGTTGGCCGGTGGTGGCGCCGGCAAAGGCCGTGCGATTGTAAAGCGTGCCGCCGAAACGCCGGAAATCGAGCAGGCCTTCCGGCGTGCGGTTGAACGTCACTCCCATGCGATCCATCAGATAGATGACTGCCGGAGCCTTGTAACACATATCCTTACAAAAGGCCTGATGGGCGAGAAAATCGCCTCCCTTGACGGTGTCGTAGAAATGTATGTCGGGACTGTCGCCTTCGCCCTTGGTATTCACCGCACCGTTGATGCCTCCCTGGGCGCAGACGGAATGAGAACGTTTGACGGGCACGACGGAAAACAGGTCAACGTGATGTCCTGCCTCCGCCAGTTTGATCGTGGTCATTAAACCCGCGAGTCCGCCTCCCACCACTAGAAATTTCGGTTTTGCCATGATTGATCCTGCCTTTTTCCATTGCCTGCCGTGATTCTCAACTGAACGCATAGAGCGAAGACATGAAGAACGCAAAGACTCCGATCCCAATCAGGCTGCAAATATAACCGGATACCCTCTGAGCGCGTACGCCGACCGTGATCCCCCATTTCACGAGGAAATTCCACAATCCGTTGGCGAAATGAAAGGCGCACGCCGCTACTCCGGCGAAGTAAAAAAGAACATGCCAGGTTACGGAGAAATATTCCTTCACGTAGTTAAAATCGACATGATCCACATCGGGATTCCACGTCCATTCGATGCGTAATTTGTAAACGTGATAGGCAATAAAGGTGATGGCGATGATACCCGTCCAGCGCTGAAGGCTATAGAGCCAGTTGCGCAGGTAACCGTAATGCTGAACGTTGCTTTGACCGAATACCCAGATATAAAAACCGATCCCGGCGTGCAGGAGAATCGGAACGGCGATGGCAAAGATTTCGAGCAACAAGACAAACGGCAATCCCTGCAGGAATTCAACCGCTTCATTAAATCGCTCGGCTCCGTAGAAAAAGGCGAGGCTGTTGGTCAACGCGTGCTCGCAAAAAAAGACTCCAATGGGTATAATGCCGAGCAGAGATTGGAATCGGCGTAATAAAAAAGGTGATTCGGGAACGCTGTTCATTTCGCCTCCAAAGAAAGTAACTGCCAGTCGATCCTATCGAATAAGTTATAATAAAATAGCAGAACGGGAATGGGTGTAAATTATCATCTCGAAAACGGTTACGAAAATCTTATCTCCTATCCTGACCTTGAATTCGGTTCTGGGGAAGAGGCTAGAATGCAGAAAATTCTTCGCGGTCATATTGTAACGGAAAACCAGGTTCTATGGAATCATGAAATAATCGTCCGGGATGGCCGAATCGAATCCATCCTTCCTGCCGACGAAACCAGCGAATCCCAGGGCGATTGCTATATTCTCCCCGGTTTCCGCGAACAACATATTCACGACTGGACGGGGCAATCGCAGGTTGCCAGCCAGCCGGAAGAGGTCATTGGAGAACGGATCGGCCATACCCTGCGCCTCCTGGCCCGGCATGGCGTTACCGCCGTTTATCTCGCCACATTCGGGGATGTGCTTTCGAACCTCGAACGCTATTGCCGCGCCGCCCGGCGTTGGATGGATTGTCCGGCAAACGGCCGGAAGGGAACGCGGTTGGAGGGGATTCATATCGAGGGAACGTTTCTCAATGAAGAATGCCGGGGAGCGCAACCGGCCGAGTACTGCCTCATTCCCACGCGGGACGACTGCCGGGAGGCATTGAATCGATTCAATGCAACAGGCGCGGTAAAAATCGTCAATATCGTTCCCGATTACGGAGAAGAATCGTTGGATCTCATTCGTCATGCTTCCAGCCTGGGAATGCTGGTGGGAGCGGGACATACCCGAACCAGCGCCGATTTATTGCGGCGCGCCTATGAAGAATGCGGTCTGAAATTCATGGTTCACTTTACCAATGGCCCCACCGGCCAATCGTTCAAACCCTTCGACGGCGGCGGCGCCTTCGAAGGGGCGCTTCACCTGCCGATTGTCAAGGAACTGATTCTCGACCGTATTCATGTGGACGATCGTTACCTGTTGGATATCCTGCATCAGACCGAACGGCGGTGGGGGATCGAGGGGATCGTCGGCGTTACCGATGCCTTGTTTCCCGATTCCGGGGAGGTTCCTTCCGAAGAATTTCGTATTGGTTCCACGGCAGCCCGGCTGCATCCATCGGGTTATTTATGCGCGACGGCCTACATCCAGCCGGATGGTTCGCAACAATCCGCTCCCCCGAATACGCTGTGTAGCAGCATTGTGACCATGGATCGCGCGTTCGGCAATCTGGTGACTCTGTTCACTCAATCCATCGAAGGGCACTGGTACGATCATCCGGCGCTTCCCCTGGAAAAAGCGGTCATCCGAGCCGCCCGGATTTGCTCGACTCATCAGGCAATACTCGACGGCTCTATCCGTGAGACGGGTTCGATTGCGGTGGGCAAGCGAGACGATCTGATAGCCGTCGTTCTCGAGAATACAGGGGACGAGTATCGCTTCTCCGTCCGGCAAACGTTGTTGGATGGCGTTCCCGCGATCACTGCGAACCAGCCGGATTAGAAAGGGGCTTGCATCCACGCGGCGATGTGATAGCCTGACAGAAAATTCCTCCCGTTTTCGTCTGTGGCTTCTAACGCTAAGGATCGATACTATGAGGAATTCTTCATGGGCAAAGGAACGATCATGGTCAAACTCGCGCAACGCACCACC
>CAZFOX010000460.1:0-1557 GCA_964520565.1 uncultured bacterium
CATGGTCGGTTATTTCACGGCGAAATATGGAAAATACGAGTTGGGAAGAACGATTCAGTTCATTATAAAACTCGTCGATCTTGAAATACCCCTTTTTCTGCAGGATTTCGATCAGTCGCATGAGAACGGCTCTCTGCTGCCGTCCCGCCCTGCGGATTTTAAATGCCGGATCGTCGATTCGTTCGTCCTGCTGGATTTTTTTTTGAAATGAACGGATGGCATCCACTCGGGTTTCATACCGGTCGAATAATTCCAGTACCCTTCCGATACTCAAGAATCGTTTGACTACGTTGCGGGGTTTCAAAAGTTTAATTCCGCCCCCCGCAGCGAGAAACTCCCGATTCATACGCAGGAGTGTCATAATAGTATGACTTCCGATGAAACTGATTTCTTCCATGTCCAATACAACTAAATAACGATTTTCATCCAACAATTTTTCTAGCGCCTTTTTTAAATCTCCAACGTCTGCGCGATTGATTTCGCCATAGATTTTCAAAAAAGTAATATTGGTTTGATCGTCTCGTTTTATTAACATTATTCCCTTGCGATAAACGAATAATAAACTGTGCTTCCGAACCTGGAATTACCCGATTTCGGTCAATTGATCCTACAGGAAGGAATTCATCAATCCGTTCCCACTGGATCGCATCGTATCGAGCGTTTCTTGAACGATCTGAGAATACCGCTCGCATAACGATTTCATCCCTTCAAAATAAGGCCGATACCGATTGATTGCTCTGTCGATATTATCCCGGGAGGTGATATCGCCCGTAGGACGTCGATCCTGTCTTAAAAAGGGTTGCAAAACCGAATCGGCTGCTTCGTCCAACACGACGTATATTTTATGATCTTGAATAAGGTTCAGGTGACATTGATGGATGGCGTCCAGTTTTTCTCGGAGAATTGCCACGGAAGGCGATAGACTGTTAACAACTGTTTCCAACACAGTGAGTTCCGCAAGTCCCTTCTCCGCCGACTCGATAGCGGAATGTAAAATCCGGTGGCTTTCCTCCAGGATATCGATACCTTCGGTCATCGGTTCACCAAAGAAAAAACCAATCACAGCCTGAAGGTTGTTAGCAACCTGATGGTCTGCGGCACAGTATGATTTAACTGCTTCAGCCAACGTTCGCACCTCGGTGCCCTCGATCCGCGCTCCCCCTTCCGTACAATTGATAACCGGTGCGAGAGTTTTACTGATCTCCTGTTCCATGGAGCGAAGATAATTTAACCAGAATTTATTCGTCGCTACTTGGGGACATGTATTGCCCGGAACGTAAATCGGTTGAAAGGTTTCCAACGAGCGCCGTTCATCTAGAAGTTCGACTTTCATTGCCTCGCGCGAATCGGTAGCGTAAATCTTCCGTTGCAAGGCCGTGCCCGATGCATGAGTTGTTCCTCCTTCAACGGGAAAGGAAAAATCCAAGCCAGTCAAAATGATAGGAGAACATCCCATATATCGTGCCAGATTGAAACAGGTTTGACCGACATTGACCCCCGTCGGCAATGGATTGCTTTCTTTTCGAATGGCCGAAAACAAATTCAATAAACGCGATG
>CAZFOX010000460.1:1610-4903 GCA_964520565.1 uncultured bacterium
ACTTTTGGCGCCATTCAATTTTGGAGGAATTTCGTGATAGACCGAAGGAGAGAAAATGAGCACGGTTTCGCCCAAATTGTGGATATCCGCAAAATGAGAGGCATTCAATTCGGTCGGATCCGTCGTAACAACCACATGCGGCTCTATGCCACGCTCTCGTAATACTCGAAAGACGGTATCGACGGCTATAATGACACCACGGTCACCCACCTGCGCCAAATCGTCGATATTCCGATCCAAAGAAGGTCCTGCGCCCACCACAAAGGCGGGAATCTGAGAAAATAGATTTGAAAACACAGACACAGTGGGAAGTGCAAACAGATGGGGAATATTTCGAATGATATTTTCCTGAATCATCCCTCCCAAAACGACTTTCGTCCGCAGCAGTATCTCTCCTCCCTGAAGACATTCTTCCACCACACTTCGTGTAGCCCGGTAAAAATCTGGATATAAATCGTACGAAGCCGGATGTTCTACAAGAGATAATCCATCCAGAGAAAACGCAGTAATGTGCCGATTCATGAATGAGCGCACTTCCACGGGAGTGGGATTCACTAAGAAAAAGGTGTTCTGCATGCGTAAAAAATCCGTCAGATTTACCGTAGAGAAAGCCGCGTGCACGACATCCATATCTTTCTCCACAATAACCAAACGCTGAAGTGTGGATTGAAACCTCTTCACCAGTTGGACTACATGATAAAAAAGACCGCACCCCATAACCATCAGATTATAAGGCGCTTTACATTCCACAGTCTCCGCCCACCGTTGCGCCTCGCGTATTGGATCTTGCCCGCTATGGATCAGAATCGAAGAAAAATCGCGGTGAATTCGGAGAGAAATCAAATTTTGTGGTGTCTGAAATACCTCTGCGCTACCAGAGGGAATATGGGATCGCAACCGCTCTGCAAGGGCGGCATCATACAATTCCAGGGAGGACAAATTACGATCGAGAAAATTCTGCATTCTCTTTTATGAAAAATCCATCACTCTCAAAAACCTATTTCTTCTTAGGAACCGGATTCAGATGAATCGTTTGATTGCATATTTTTATTCATCAGCCGGGATAGTTCATCGATAAATTGATTCAAATCCTTAAACTGCCGATATACGGATGCAAAGCGCACGTAGGCAACCTGATCGATCTCGATGAGTTCTTTCATCACTTCCTCACCGATCACCTCGCTGGGTATTTCCCGCTCTCCACGGGAAAAAAGATGCTGCTCGATTCGCTTGGTCACTTCCTCAATCACACCTTCCGACACGGCGCGCTTCTGGCAGGCAATGCGTATGCTTTTTGCGATTTTATCGCGAATGTAATCCTCCCGCCGTTTATCCCGTTTAATGATGCGCAGTTGAACTTCCATCACCCGTTCATAGGTGGTGAAACGATTCTTACAACTCTCACATTCCCGGCGGCGGCGAATTTCGCCATCCGACGTAGTTCGGGAATCGACAACGTGATGGTTCTCGCAACCACAATAAGGGCACTTCAATCTTTTTTCTCCTTACCGTTTATTGAATCGTAATCGGGCCATTTCCTTACGGTAACGTATGCCATTGAGGATAAAGCGGAAATGCTTTAACAAATTCTGCCACATTTTTCTTGACCGATTCGATGACCGATTCATCCAGTTTGGATTCGATAATGTCGGCGATCCAGTTGGCGATCTGTTTCATCTCGCCCTGTTTCATTCCACGTGTTGTCAAAGCAGGCGTTCCAATTCGGATTCCGCTGGTCACCATGGGTTTCTGAGGATCGAATGGAATCATATTCTTATTCACGGTGATCGAAGCGCGATCGAGCGCTTTTTCCGTATCCTTGCCGGTCAATCCGTTATGGCCAACATCCAGCAATAACAGATGGTTATCGGTTCCGCCGGAAATCATCCGGATATCGCGTTGCCGGAACGTTTCTTCCAACGTCTTGGCGTTATCTTTAATCTGTTGTTGATAGACTTTGAACTCGGGTTGCAGTGCTTCATGGAAGGACACTGCCTTGGCGGCTATGACATGCATCAATGGCCCTCCCTGATTGCCGGGGAATATTTGTTTGTTGACATCCTTGGCGAACTGTTCCGGACACAGAATCATTCCTCCGCGAGGGCCGCGCAGGGTTTTATGGGTTGTAGTGGTCACGACATCCATATGGGGTATCGGATCGGGATGCAAACCAACCGCGCACAATCCGGCAATATGCGCGATATCGGATAATGCCTTGGCTCCCACACTATGAATTATCTCTCCCAGCGTTTTAAAATCGATGGTGCGTGGATAGGCGGATGCGCCGAGAATCACCAGAGCCGGACGGACTTCTTCAACTCGTTTTCGGAACTCTTCCGCATCGATCTGTTCGGTTTCCCGATTGACACCATAGGAATGAACCTCGAAAAGATGGCCGGAAAAATTGACGGGGCTGCCGTGGGTTAAATGCCCCCCCTGGGAGAGATCCATCCCCATGATTTTCACACCCGGCTCGATCAGGGCCATGTAGGAAGCCATATTGGCCTGAGAACCGGAATGAGGTTGCACGTTGGCATGATCGGCTCCAAAGAGTTTTTTGGCCCGGTCGATGGCCAATTGTTCGGCGATATCGACAAACTCACAACCGCCGTAGTATCGCTTTCCCGGATATCCTTCCGCGTATTTGTTGGTTAAAGGCGTTCCCATCGCTTCCAGAACCGCTTCGGAAACAAAGTTTTCGGAAGCAATGAGTTCCAATTTCTGGTGTTGCCGTCCCACTTCCTTGAGAATCGCTTCATAAATCTCGGGATCAACTTTACGTACGTTTTCCAACACAATCGAAACTCCTTTTGAGTGTATTTTTCTCCGGGATCGCGGAATCTAATAGAGCGACCAACAAAAAGTGTCGAGTAAAAAAACAACAATCTGACTTTTAGATTGCTTCACTTCGTTCGCAATGACACGAACGTATCGCTATGTCATTGCGAGCAAAGCGAAGCAATCTAATGATGATCCGATTCGCTAGAGGATCCATAGTATGCCTTTTTACCCGGCAATATTAAATAGTCAGACTACTAGCATGCCTCGTATGATACGAGAAACACGGGCGTTCTCCAAGTTGACAAAACGATTTCTTAGCGAATCTGTCTTTCGAAAAAGTCAATTTTCCGTACACGGCAATGATACCGCCCACCCATATAAGGAACGTTCCACCACGCCCGGATGATTTTCTCCATCGTCTCCCGGCTGTGAAAATCGGATCCAAAAGCCAGTGCATTGGCGTTATTATGCTGACGCGAAAGAATGGCATGTTCCTCATTGACGGGCATCAC
>CAZFOX010000461.1:0-4892 GCA_964520565.1 uncultured bacterium
AAGATATTTGAAATTCAGGTATTTGCAAATTCTATCAAGGCTCCAAACGTATTCTAAGAGATAAACTCGCAGAATCGCCTTGATAAAATCTACTTTACGCCAATCCAGGCTCCACCTATTGCACTTCTTGTGTAAAGCATAAGCATTGATATATTAATTCATATTATCATAATTATCATTATCGGCAAGCAAGGATTCATTTTGATGAGAAGGAGCGGTAAGCCATGAAAAGAAACCGATGGCGTTCTTCGATCCCGGCGGTTCTTCTTGCGTTGCCGTTCCTCGTTGCCTGTTCGAACCGCGAGATCAAGGATCTGCAGCAGTCGGTAACGAATCTGGAAGACCGCGTTGCGAATTACCAGCAGAAAACCAGTCAGGAAAGTGCGGAGACGGTCAGCCGGGTCGGCGAAGTGAATCAATCCATCAATAAAGCGTTTCGCGATATCCGATACGCGCAATCGAATTTGGAAACCTTGATGGATCAATTATCCAACCGTCTGGCGAAGGTGGAACGAGACGTCTCCCATCTCCAACAGAACGCCAATCAGTTAAACACGTTTTCCAATGAGAGTTATGCCGATTTGACCGAGCGGTATGCGAATTTGGATCAAACCTATAAAACACAGCGGCAACAGGATTTGGAAGCCATTCAGAAAAACATCAATTCATTGTCTTCCGAACTATCCAGCCTGAAGTCGGAGCGAGAGAAAAACCGGCAGACGATTCAGAGCCTTGAAAAGCAGATTTCTTCCATGAGCGAAGAAAACCGGTCGATGTATCGTCGAATATTAAACGAGTTGGGAGCCAAACCACCAGAAGAGGCGCAACCGTCCACCGCTCCGTCATCCGGGACGGAAGAGGAATCGGGAACGATGCATGAAGTGCAAAGTGGGGAGACTCTGAGTGCAATCGCCTCGAAGTATAATGTCAGCATGGAGGCGCTCCAGCAGCTGAACCAAATTGACAATCCCTCCCATATTCGAGTCGGGCAGAAGTTGCAGATCCCGAAATAGACCGAAGTGGGACGAGATGTTATGCATCATCATATGATCCAGGGTAAAAGGGGCATCGTGTAATGACCGCCATTCAATTTATCAGCTTCATGCTTATTCAGATTCAAACGGGTGCCGATCTTCCCACGAATCCGATTCCTTCCATTCCCAATCCCGTTAATACAGCCATTCGCGATGCGCTACATGGAACGTTTCTGGGATTGGTCATCTATATATCGTTGTTGTCTTTATCCATCATTACGTGGAGTATCATCATCAAGAAAATCCTCGATCTGAAAATCGAGCGGAAGAAAGCCAAGGAATTCCGCAAGCGGTTTAACGATCTGGAGGGGAATATCGTAGCGTTGGCCCAGGCGGGTATTCTCCCGGCCAACAGTCCCGCCCGCTTGTTTGTCTCGGCGTATGAGGAACTTCGCTTGTGGGCCACGCTGGACAGAAACCATAATTGTATTATAGCCGACCGTCCCGTGGTTCCCGCGTTGGAGCGGACATTGGATCGTGCCATCGAGATGGAAAAGGGACGATGGGAGCGAGGCACCACTCTGCTGGCCACGATAGCCAGCGTTTCGCCGTTACTCGGTTTATTGGGAACGGTCTGGGGGGTTTATCTGACGTTTCAGCGGATGGGGCTGCAGGATACCGCCAGCCTTTCCACCGTCGCTCCCGGTATTTCCGAAGCGTTGTTGACGACCGTGGCGGGGTTACTTGTGGCCATTCCAGCCGTTTTTGCTCATAACGGAATCTTGCGCGCCGTGCGTAATATCGAAACCGATCTGGAGAATTTTTCCAGCGAGATCATCAACCATTTCGACCGGCAGATCGTCATGGGCGAAATGCCGCAAAACCAGATTCAACCCAAGGCGGCTGCGCCAAGGAGGCCCCGTGGCGTCTCGTAAAGTCCGATACCGAACCGAAGCATTGGCCGATGTGAACATGACGAACATGATCGACGTCGTCATGGTTCTGTTGATCGTGTTTATTCTGATCTCGAATTTTGTGCAGACCAGTTTGAATATAAAAATTCCCAAGGTACGGTATGCCGAAACCACCGGCAAAGAAAAGATTGTTGCGGAAGTCGACGCCTTAGGAACGTATCTTCTGAACGAAAAGAAAATGACCGAGGACGAGTTACGTACGGCTTTGAGCGAACTCCATCAGCAGTTTCCGGAAGAAGCCTTATTTGTCAACGCCGACGAGAAAGCGTTCTGGGGCAACGTGGCGGTAGTCGTGTCGATCGGCAAGGAGTTGGAGTTTCCTGCCGTCAATCTTCCCGCCCGAATGTCCCCCCAATCCAATTAAGTCCGAAGGCGCGCCATGAACGATCGTACCGCTTTTATCACATCGTTCGTCCTGCATGTGAGCCTTCTTCTTTTTTTTACAATTTCCATCCGCGCCAATTATAAAATTCCGATGCGGTCTCCGATGTATATGCAGGTGGAATTTCCCGAAGAGAAGCCGGAAATTCCCACGCCCAAACCCGAACCGACTCAGCCCAAGCCGACCGCCGTTCCCACGCCAAAACTCTCCGACGAAACGATCAAAAAGCTACAAGAGAAGCTAAGTACGCCTACTCCCACGCCGAAGCCGAAGAAGCAGAATACCCCCACACCCAAGCCGACAGCCAAGCCCACGGTCAAGCCGACGGCGACTCCCAAAGCGACGGCGACACCCAAACCGCCGGCTACACCGACTCCCGCGCCGCCTATGACGCCAACGCCATCGACGCCGCGGATTCCTTTGACCGAAATTCAGAAAAACGCCTCGCCGATCAAATCGGCATCCGATGTCTTTCAGATCATGGGCGATCCCAATGCGCCTTACGATTTTTTCAATTATGGCGCCATCCTGACCAAACAACTGCTTCGAGCCTGGGAGCAGCCGTCCGTTTTACGGCCACAAAGGCTTGAATATACGACAGTTGCGACGTTTACCGTTGCTCGCGATGGAACCATTTCCGATATCGAAATCACCCAACCATCGGGTTGGTCTATTCTGGACGAATCGGTTCTGAAGGCCATCCAAAAAGCCAATCCGGTCGAAGCATTGCCCATTGGATATGGCGCCAACAGTATTCGAGTTACTGCACCCTTTATTATGCCGTTAGAGTAAATGGAAAAAGAGAAACCGCTGTAGGAATGTTATTTACTTTACAGTGGAATACGCCCATAATGTACCCATATTAAATGAATCTACTTATTGAATTCCATGCAGAAAGGTGTTTGAGGGATGAAATACAGAATCACAATTCTTATACTCGTTACTTTTCTAGTGCCAATTGGCCTGTCCAATATTCATTACGCCTTGGCGCAGCAGGACTCACTCAGTATCGAGGTCAAAGGCTCTCCGGATAACCGTCCTAAACTACTTATTTTAAGACCGGAGGCGAAAGAGCCATTCACCAATCAGGATCAAATCATCCAAGAACTTTACGACCTGTTGACATTCGACCTATCTTTTTCCGATGCATTCCGCGTGTATGGCGAAAGCCCGCAAGCGGCCTATATTAACCGGAAAGACGCCGAAAGCGGCGCGATTTCTTACGAAGACTGGCGCAGCCTGCGGATTGAAGAAGACCTTCTGGATTACATCCTGAAAGCCGTTCTGGTTCCCCGTGGCGAGGGGCAATTCGAATTGGATGTCCTGGTATACGATATAATCCAGGGGAATCGTGTGATCGGCCGCGCCTATGGGGGAGCGCCTCTTCCTCCATTCGCATACAAGAACTTACGCCTGGCGGGTCATAAGGCGACCGCCGAAATCATCCGGACGCTGACCGATAACAAGATACAGCCCATAACTGAGACCCGGTTCGCATTTGTCAACTACAACACCTCCAAGCAAACCAAGGAAATCTACCTGATCGATTACGATGGGTGTGAGAAGAGCGTCCGGCAGGTTACATCGTTCAATTCGATCACCCAGTTTCCCGACTGGTCGCCCAACGGCAACGAGTTGGCCTTTGTTTCGTACAAAGACAACTGGCCCGATTGTTTCATTCAGAACCTCCCTCAGGGAACGGTGCAGATTTTGGCGCGTTTCAAGAACAGCAATAACACCCCGCGATGGTGCCCGGATGGAGAAAATTTACTGATATCCCTCTCTGCGGAAGGGAATGCGGAGTTGTACGTTATTCCCAAAAGCGGGAAAAAACCCAAACGGTTGACTCGGAACAATTGGCAGGATCTCTCGCCCGATGTCTCTCCTTCCGGGGATCAGGTGGTTTATGTAGCCGACGGGATTGGAAGTCCGCAGATTTATGTGATGAGTATCGATGGATCGAATATTCGCCGAATTTCTTATATCAATCGAAAGTGCGAATCGCCCTTCTGGTCGCCCATTCCTCTGGGGAACGATTACAAAATTGCATTTTCCGGCTATTACGACAGCCAGCAGTCGGATATTTACACTATTCGCCCGGATGGGACGGATCTGCAGATGATCACTGATGGGAAATACGAAAACCTGAATCCGACGTGGTCGCCCAACGGCCGGTATATCGCGTTTTCGTCCAACCGGTCGGGAAAACACGAGATTTATATAGCCTCCAGCGAATTTGGAAAAGCCCTGCCCAATGGAGAGCGGTTTTACCGGGTAACCCACCTGGCCGGAGAGAATTTGAATCCGGCCTGGTCGCCCAATTAAAAATCGTGTTTACTTACGTCTACATTGCTTGCAAATAGACGGCAAATAAGATAGGCTATAAGAGTTTTGATATTCTCTGATTTCCCAAAGGGAAACAGTAGGAAAAAAATTGTAGTTAAAATCAAGGTGAAACCATAAAGACCGGGAGGTTCTGCTTCATGAGCAAAATGACCAAATCCACACTGAATGGACTTATCCTTCTTCTCGCCATTGGCCTGGCCATTGGATGCGCCTCCA
>CAZFOX010000462.1:0-4884 GCA_964520565.1 uncultured bacterium
TATTTCTCCTCGATACAGCCTCTCAGCTGGGCGTGCGCATGTCGCGGATTCTGGCGGGAGAATATCGACTCACGCTCGAAGATTCCATGATCTATAAGAAATTCGACGATTCCATCGGAGTCAGCGGCGCCTGGACAAGCCTCCTCTATGAAGGTAAGCGGATTAAAACCCAGGAACGGCCATCCTGGCAGATCCCCTATCGAGCGTTGTTGCCCAGGAAAACCAAAAACCTGCTGGTAGCGGGGCGTTGTTTCAGTTTCGAAAAAGCGCTGGTAGAAGATGCGAGGATAATCGGAACCTGTCTGGTGACAGGCCAAGGAGCCGGTGTGGCCGCCGCCGTGGCAGTGAAGTCTAACCAGACGGCAAAAGAAGTCGATATCCAGGAAATTCAGAAAGTATTGAAAGAACAGAAGGTCAATCTCGGGTAATCGTGAAATCTTCCTCTATCCGCTTTATTTCACTGCTCGCCGCGATTGTCTTCGCTTTACCCATTCCGCTCGGTTTATGGTATGGTCTCCATCTTTGGGCAAGTCCATATCTCTTTCTGCATTCAATTCTATCGTCCCGGGATTGGATATTCTTCCATCTTCTCGGTCTATCAACGTTGGCTCTGATTACTTGGAAAAACCGGTGGTTCTGCCGCTTTCTCTGCCCCACCGGCGTTTTGTGCGATGCGGCTTCCAGTAAAGGTTGGAAGCACTACACAATAAACAAGATTCCTCAATGGGGAATACCACTCTGTTCGATTGCCCTGGTACTCGCTCTATTCAACGTTCCCATACTAGCCCTCCTCGATCCGGTATCCCTCTTTTATCTGTTTGCGGATGGATTCCTCCAGCAATCGCTGCCGATATCGGCACTGAAAACAACCGGACTACTGGTGGTACTGATCCTCAATGTGCTCATTCCTAACATCTGGTGTCAGCGGTTATGCCCGTTAGGGGGATTACAAGATTTATGCACGGAGACGAAGGTAGCCTTAAAGAAACGATTACATCATCGCCAATCCGGATTGAGCCTACAACGGCGATATCTACTAATGGGAATGCTTGGGATAGGAACGGGATTATTGGTAAGACGATGGGCACGGGCTCAATCGTTATCGGCACTTCGTCCACCCGGTTCGTTACCGGAATTCCAATTTAAGACAACGTGCATCCGATGCGGCAGCTGCGTCCGGGCATGCCCCACCGGGATTATTCAAACCTCACTCGATACCCACGACCTGTTGGGAGCGTTGACACCCCGGATTCTCTTTACAGATTCCTACTGTTTGCCGGAATGCATACGTTGCGGACGTGTATGCCCCAGCGGCGCGATATCCCATTTCTCGCTGGATGAGAAAAAACAGTTGACAATCGGGATTGCTCGTATCCGGCAAGAGGATTGCCTGCTGACAAATAACCGGGAATGCGATCGCTGCAAGACGTATTGCCATTACGAAGCCATTGAAATCAAGAAAACCGACGATGGATTTTCCTCCTATCCATTTGTCGCCATCGAGCGATGTGTGGGATGCGGCGCATGTAAAGTTGTATGCCCCACGGAAGCAATCGATATTGAACGCTAATAGCAACGTTCTACAGCATATCATTGGGGTTATGACAGGAACCGATTCACACTTTCGGCAGCCTGGCGTCCTTCGGCGATGGCCTGCACGACTGTTGTTCCACCGTTCACCAGGTCTCCCGCCGCGAAGACGCCTGTTTCGGACGTCATCCAGGAATCCCAATCGATCCGAAGCAATCCGCGTTTCGTCAATTGGAGAGGGTGAAGCACTTTCACCACTTCCGGTGATATCTGCTCGCCGATGGCTTCCACGACCATCGAAACGGGAATCGTATGTTCCGAATTGGGAATAATAACGGGGCTGCGCCGCCCGGATTCATCCGGTGGGCCTAATTCAGTCCGAACCACGCGCACTCCGGTAATACGGCCTTCTGCATTGGAATCGTAGCCGATAGGTTGAGTGAGAAGCAATAGATGCACGCCCGCTTTAATGGCGGAATCGCGCTCGGTAGGCCAGGCGGGCATTTCATCGAAGCTGCGGCGGTATATCAGGTAGACATCCTCCGCGCCCCAGGTTTTGGCAGACACCGCGGCATCGATGGCGGTATTCCCTCCCCCGATCACGGCAATTTTCCCCCGAACGTCATGTGAAGGATAGCGATACATATGTTCCAGAAAAGACAAAGCGTCCATCACACCTTCGGGATTGGGTTTTTCACGAACCAAACTGGTGGTATTGCCCAATCCGAAAGTCAACACAACGGCGTCAAATCCTTCCTTGCGAATGTCATCCAAAGTGTAATCCGGCCCCAGCGCGGTGTTCCACCGCCATTCCAAACGATCCGTGCCAATCGGATCGAAGATGGCGTGAATTTCCGCTTTGGCTTCTTTAGAAGGTAGACGATTTTCGGGGATCACACTGGAGGCCTTTCCACCCGGCCGCGAACAGCGTTCGAAGACAACCACTTTATGTCCCCGCTCCAGTAAACCTGCTGTGCAGGAGAGTCCCGCCGGTCCCGCGCCGACTATAGCGACTCGTTTTTCGGAAAGCGTTTCAGGGATATCCAACGCCGTCCAGCCTTCGGATACCGCTTTTTCGGCAATGTATCGCTGAATACGGGCGATAGTTACCGATTCGCTCATATGCTGCTGCACGCAATGTCCCTCGCATTGCACTTCGACCGGACAGACAAATCCACAGATTTCCGGAAGCAGATTGGCTCGGCGGAGGATTCGATAGGCCTCCCGGTCTTCTCCCTTGGATACCGCTTCCAGAAAAGCGGGGATATCGATTCCAGCCGGACAATGGGCAGAACAGGTCGGTGCATGACAGCTCAGGCAATGACTGGCTTTTTCGCGAACGAAAGCAGGATCTCTCCAGCGACCTTCCTTATAGACTTCCGCATAGATTTCCGGATCGCGCGGCACACAGCCAGCCGTACCATGATCGCGCATGATCTGTGTGCAGGACGAACAGGCAATACAGACTTTCAACGGCTCCATATGGCCGTTCTTGATAATATCGTGCGCGAAATCGGGATACGCGAAGCCGCCGCGTCCCAGCCCGGCGATGGCGTTCCATCCTTCCTTCACCGCGCCTGCGGCAAAATAGGGGATGTAATGGCGCAACCAGGAATATCCCGTTCCCACAATGGTTAAATCGGGATAAGCGGTTTGGACGATTCGGGCCATGCGAAGCAAGCGTTCCACCCCTTCCAGGGGATGCTCTTTCGGCGGGTATCCACCGATAATGGGGCGATCGTAGGGACGTCCATAATGAGGATTGTAATACGGATTGGCAATAGTTACGTTGATCCCGTGGTACCCCAGTTCCTGCAATTGGCCGATCAGTTTTAAAGGTTCGGTCAGATCCGGTTTCTGGTAGTCTTCCCGATCGACACCCCATCCGAAAGGATAGGAAATCGCGTCATAAACGTTGAGACGCGAGGTGACTTCCAACTCGGGTACGGCCTTGGAAATCTTGGCGGCTGTTTCCAAGAGTAGACGAACACGGTTTTCATACGAACCGCCATAGCGGCTGTTTTCTCGGGTATGGGATGCGAGTAATTCGCTCATTAAATAACGATGGCAGCTTTTAATATCCACCGCGTCGAATCCCGCTTCATACGCCAGAACAGCCGCCTGAACGTACACATTTTGCAAGCGATCCAGTTCCTCATCGGTAATCAGAGGATAATCCGGAGGAAGGTTATGCCGGGGATCGAGAACATCGCTATGATGGGCGATAATAGGCGCCGGTTTGTTGACTGGCCGGCTATAACGACCAGAGTGCGTTAATTGAAGCACCAGGAATGGATCGTGATCCATTGACTTGCCTGCTTCTTCGCGGGTGATTTCCACCAGTTTCTTAAAATCGGCTACGGTTTCTTCATGAATCCAAAGTTGGCGGGGATTGGCTCGGCTTTCTTTGGTAATAGCGCATGCCTCTACCCAGATCAACCCTGCGCCGCCCGCGCCGAAGCGGCGGTAACGTCGAAAGGTTAATTCCGATGGAGCGCCATTCGCCAGGCCGTCGCATCCTTCCATTGGATGACAGCCCAACCGGTTGGGAACCATTTTTTTCCCATAAGCAACAGGAGTGGCGAGTATGGAGAAATCGTCTGAAAAAGGTAGTTCCAAACCCAATTCATCAATTTTGTTCTGCAATTCTTCTAACGAGTGAAACCGAAAACGATCGTGCTCGGCCATTATATTTTCCTTCACAAAGTATCGTTCAACATCAGAACATCATCAGAATAACGATAACCTGTGGTGATGTGTAGAGGAAGAATAGGGACAAAGGAAGCGAGATTCGCCACACTTAAATACACCCAACGGATTTCATTATTGTCAAACATGGCATGCGATATGAATCATGGGACATATCGTTTAAAATACACCAGGGAGAAAAACGAAAAGAGGGATTCGACGTTCTATTTATATCATAGGGAAGAGGAGCCACCCATATGATCGATGAGAAAAAACTTAAACCATTCCGTCCCATTGGGAAACGTCCGGTGGATTGGATAGACCGTATTATTAATTTCATTTTTGGAGCCCTGATTGGCGGCGCGATGGGTTTTTATGTTTCAATCCGTTTGGGGATTCCCGTATGGCTTCAACCCTATGGGTATTCGGGAGCGGCATTACTTTCTGGATTGATTTTGGGATTTCTGGCCTTACTGCTGGGTGAGCGGTTTTTGAAAACGATCGGTTCTCTATTCCGTTCTCTATTCTGTCCAGATCGAAATCCGTTTTGTCTGTAATTCCGAGTCACCGATAATTCCTTCAAGATCGAGCATTCAAACAACCAGGCACTCCTCTGCTTCTTCATTTTCTCCGGTTTTATGATATGATAAAAACAGGAAACGTAAT
>CAZFOX010000463.1:0-4874 GCA_964520565.1 uncultured bacterium
GGAAGGATTTGTAGATTGCATCACTTCGTTCGCAATGACACGAACGTAACGCATAGTCATTGCGAGCGTAGCGAAGCAATCTTATGACGTTCCAATTCGCCGATTGCTTCGCGGTTGCCAAGGGCGGCGTATTTTCCGCCCTTGCGATATGCAAGAGAAAAAACGCGGATTCCCAAGAGGGGTTACGCCGAAGAGAAAAACCACCTACGATATCGCTCTCTAACAAAAGTCAACCGAGAAAGAAATCAGGAGCCGTTAATACCACGGATTCATAGCGAATATGCGTCTTTCGGTCATCATTCCAGTCTATAATGAAATAAACACGATCGAAGAAATCATTCGCCGGGTGGAGGCGACGCCCTACGACAAGGAAATCCTCGTGGTGGACGATGGTTCCACCGATGGAACCACCAGCGTCCTGCGCGAGATGGAAGGCGCATCGCACCCATCGCTGCGTATTTTTTACAAAGAGATCAATGAGGGGAAAGGGGCTGCCGTCCGTCATGCGCTCCCGTATGTCTCGGGCGATCTGGCCGTAATCCAGGATGCCGATCTCGAGTATTATCCCGAAGAATACGCACGGATGATCGAACTGTTCGAATCGGAGAAAGCCGATGTCGTTTACGGGACGCGTTTTCTGGGCCCACACCGTGTTTTTCACTTTACCCACTATCTGGGCAACAAGGTCATCACTCTCCTCTGCAATATCCTCTTCAATTCCATCCTGTCCGATATGACCACCGGCTATAAGATGTTCGGCGCCAAAATCCTGAAAGCCATCCCGCTGGAAGCCAAGGGCTTCGGTTTTGACGCGGAAGTGAGCGCCCGGATTTTTCGCAAGAAACTGCGCGTTTACGAAGTTCCGATATCTTATGCGGGGCGCACCTACGAAGACGGCAAGAAATTACGCTGGACGGACGCCTTTGTGATGATCTATTGGCTGATCCGCTGCCGCCTGACCACCATCGATATTGGCGAGGAAACGCTGTTTCGCCTTTCCTCCGTCAATAAATATTACGAGATTTTCCACGCGCGCGTGGCAAAATTGATTGGGCGGCGTGTGTTAGAGGTGGGTTCGGGGGCCGGAAATTTCACCCGCTTTTTAATGGCGCGCGAACTCGTCGTTGCCACCGACTGCGCGGTCAACCACCTGCATACCATCCGCCAGCGCTTTGTAGAGAACAAGCGCTTCCGCATCCACGAATTCGACGCTTCGCAGCCCCCTTCGGATGAATTAAAAGCGTACGGGCTGGATACGGTGGTGTGCCTGAACGTCCTCGAGCATATCGAGGACGACATCGCCGCGCTTCGAAACATGCGGTCGTTGCTGGTTCCAGGCGGCCGGCTGATTCTTCTCGTTCCATCCATTAAAGCGTTATATGGCAGCTTGGATATCGGCCTCGATCATTACCGGCGCTATTCCCGGACGGAATTGCTGGAGAAACTGGAAAAAGCCGGATTCGAAATCGAGCAGACCTTCTTTTATAACATGTGGGGCATTCCGGGCTGGTTTGTGAACAGCCGCATCCTGCGGCGTAAGGTTCTGCCCAAGTTTCAGCTGTACTTCTTCACTCTTCTTCATCCCCTGGTGCGCCTGGAACGGTATTTCAAGACGCCGTTCGGCCTTTCGGTCATCGCTATCGCCCGAAATCCCGCCGAAAGACCATGAAAATTCCCGTACAGGCTCCCATCCAGGGATTTCTGATCGATCTCGACGGCGTGATCTATATCGACGATACCCTGATCCCTGGCGCGGTTGAAGCAATTCGTTTCCTGAAAGAGCGGAATATCCCCTGCCGCTTTTTAACCAATACCACCCTTCAATCTTTAAGCAATCTCCACCGGAAAATCGTGCGTCTGCATCTGCCCATCGAAAAAGAAGAGATCGTCAGCCCTCCCGCCGCCGCGGTGCGTTTTTTACGAAAACAGGGCGATCCCTCTTGCTATTTGGTGGTCATGGAAGAAACCCGCGAGGATTTCGCCGGTATTCGCGAATCTAACGATCGTCCCGACTATGTCGTTATCGGGAAAATCGGCGAGCGGTGGGATTACCGCTTAATGGATAAGCTCTTTCACCTGATCGTGGACGGCGCTTCGTTAATCGCTCTGCATAAAGACCGCTATACGATGACCGAAGAAGGATTGAAGATCGAATTCGGCGCGTTTATCGCCGGATTGGAATATTCGACGGGGAAAGAGGCGCTCGTGATCGGAAAACCGTCCCCCGCCTTTTTTCAATCGGCGATCGACAGTCTCGGGTGGCCATGATCGGCGACGACCTGCTCTCCGATGTTCATGGAGCGCAGAACGCAGGGATACGCGGCTTTCTGGTGCAAACCGGAAAATATCGCGAAGCGCTGGTTCAACAATCCCCCATCCAGCCGGATGGGATCGTTCCTTCAATTGCAAATGTCCCATCCCTGCTGGATAACTGCATTGATGCAAAATAAATAGCGGTTTTTATTGCGGGAGCGATTTGACTTTCAGATCGTCGAACGCCGTCGCCGCATCGGCCTTGGTCCATAAACCGATACCTCCGGCACTTTCGAAAGTACTGTCTTCCGCTTCGAGCAGCGCTTTTCCATCGAAGGAGACGACGATCTTTTTCCCCACCATCTTTACATGGATGGTATGCCAGACCTGGGGATCGGTTTCGATATCCACGGTTTGAAATTGTTTTCGCCGCCCCTCTTTGACGTAATAAAGGCGGAGATTGTTTTCCAGTGGATTCCAGCGGGTGATATAGTAATTATCTTGATCCTGCACGCGCCAGATAGGGCCCCCACCCTGATCGATCGTTCCTGTCAGGGCTTTCACTTTGACCTCGATCTCCAAATCCTTGAACTTCTCATTCTCGTTGATGGCGAGATTAAACGTCCGGGTTGGATTATCGATTTTGGGAAGGGCGTAAACCTGTTTTCCGCTGGGCGCATCCACCATCTCGATCACTTTCCACTTCCCAATGGCGGCTTTGACCTCCGGAACGGGCTGCCCGGCAGGAATCGGCGGGCTGGGGGGAAGGATATTCACGGCGGCTTTCCAACCGGGTAACGGTTGATTGACGGTATCCCGGTCGAAGTCCCATACTTTTTCTCTGGAGTTGTCTGCGGCGTAACCAGCCGTACCGAGTGCGATCAGTATCGCAATGCAAAAGAAACCTGTTCTTGCCAGCGTCATGGCTGAAATCCCCCTTTTGGTGAAGAGTGTTTTATAGAAACGCTTGGAATGAGGGTATCGTTACAATTTGTTTCCGATGCTAGGGAGACAATTCAATGCCTGAATCGCGGTGAGATTCGTCCCGGGGATCGGCAGATCGGGCGATAGGTCGGCCAAAGGACGCAAAACAAACCATCGCTGCATCATGCGGGGATGGGGAACGATAAGATTGGATTGATGGATTTGTTCTTCACCAAACATAAGTAAATCCAGATCGAGGGTTCGGGAGAGGTATTCACCACTGGAAGAACGCGTTCGCCCGAAATGGTTTTCCGTTTCCCGCAGGATTTCCAACAATCTCTCGGCGGAACAGGAAACCTCCAGTTCCGCCACGCCGTTAAGAAAAGGCGGGGCTGGTTCGTTGAAGCCTTCCGCTTCGGTCTCATAAAGGGGGGATACTTTCCGGACGACGGTCTCGCCGGTCTGTTGAATCCGCGATAGCGCATCTCGAATGGTTCGTTCCCGGTCGCCCAGATTGGAACCGCACGCGATGTAGGCTGTTGTTATCATGGTTTCAATTGTTTAGGGGAGAATGATCTATATTTGGAAGAGTTTTATCGCGATAAGCAATAAGATAATCCCTCCCCCGATCTCCGCCATCTTACCTAGCTTGGAACGTAACCGCCGCCCGAGTTGCAGCCCGGTAAGGGTCATGATCCCGGCAACCAGTCCAATAATCATTCCCGCCATCCAGGGAGAGATATTCATCAATCCGAATGCGAAACCGATTGCGAGTGCGTCTATACTGGTGGCGAGAGAGAGGGTTACCAAATACCATCCCCGGGTATAGTCGATTTCCTCTTCTTCCTCCTCTTTTTTGAACGCTTCGACCAGCATGCGCACTGCCACAAATCCAACCAATAGCGAGGCGATCCAATGATCGAAAGCACGAACCCAATCCAGGAAGATTCTCCCCACCCCGAAACCGGTAAGAAACAGGAGGGTTTGAAAAAGACCAAAATGAAAACCCAACCGGAATTTCTGTCCCGGGAAGCGTTTATGAGAACCTACGCATAACGCAACCGAAAAAGCATCGCACCCCAAGGCGATGGCGGTGAGAAGAATTTGCCAATAACTCACAATGGATCACGATTCAAAATGGAATAGCGTTCACTCATCGAAAAATATTGTACCCGGGAACGAAAAAAGAGGAATTGATGACCTTAAATGTAATACATGAGATCTTCATGCCCCCGGATATGCCGAACCTCGGCTAAATCGGCCAGTGTCAGGGATTCGAGTTGCTGGCGCGCAAAAGCGCGGATGTCGTTCACCACCGCCTGCAAACGCCGGATCGGTTCCTGTTGATGACTGGGGTGTCTGTCCGGATCGAGGCGGTCGATCGGTAGCAGAGGACCGTTCACCGACTGGATGATTTGCGCGACGGTGATCATTGCCGCGGGATGGTTCAAACGATAACCGCCCTTCGGCCCGGGCGTACTCTGCACCAGATCGGCATCTTTTAAGTTACGCACTACATGCTCCAGAAACTTTCGGGGAATCTGCTCCCGCGAAGCCAAGCTTTGTAAACTCAGGCGTTCCTCGTTGGACTGTGCGAGTGCCATCATGACGCGCAGGGCGTAATCCGTGGTTTTGGAAAAACGCATAACAAGAGTCCCCTATCCTTACCGGATACCTTTACCGCTTTTTCCCTGACG
>CAZFOX010000464.1:0-4862 GCA_964520565.1 uncultured bacterium
CCATCGCGCCGATTCTGGATTGCTCGATCGCGCTCTTCCGGACTTACAACCTGGTCGGTAAAGAATAGTTTCCCATCGCCCTGCGCAATCGTGATATTGGCGATTTTTTTCCCCTCGCAAGTCCATAGATAATTACCGGTTTGGAGATCGATGGCAAAGAGCCGGTCGCTCGTCATCATTCCTTCCGTGACGGCGTTTTTCTGCGTGAATTCTCCCCCGCTGCCAAAGAGCGACATGGCACGATAGAGAGTGCCATCTCTTTGCGTGGCACGGATAAAATCCTGGGGATCGGGATAAAGGGTTTTGTATCGATTGTATCGTTCGATGAATCCTTCCGAGACATCCTCGATATCCCTCCATTGCCCGTTCCAGAGGCATTGTTCCAGAAGATCGCCATAATCCTCTTTCATCGGCATCGCCGAAGAACCGTACAGAATTCCATTCACCACCGAGATATATCCCCACCGCCGTGGCGTTTCGTCGGACGAAGGAGGCAGATGATAAATCTGGATCGTCTTTCCCGTCGCGGGATCGAGGCGGTGGCATTCGCTGTCCGCGGCGACGAACAGGCCTTTTTCGCTGGCAACCAGATTCCCGCTGTCGGCTTTGATCTTTACGCGCACGGCTCCGGGAATCTTTCTTTCCCACAAAAGCGTTCCGTTGAAGGCATCCACTGCCGCGATGCTGTTTTCTCCTTCCATGAATACGCGGCCGTTCATGCATACGGGGCTATGGGCTTCCGCATGCCGTTCCACCATGCCGATGGGGCCGGGTTCTCCATACCAGAGCACACCCAAAGGCCCATCGACAAGCTGGTCGTTGGAACAGGCCGTGTTTGCGGGATCGCAGAATTGTTGTGTCCAGTTTCCCGCTCCTTCCAATTCGCCGCGAACGAATTGGATCCACGAATCCTCGCGATCCTGAAAAGAACCCAGCAGGCATACGCCGCCCCAGGGGCGGAGCACGCGGTTCCGTTCTTCTTCGGTGAATCGCGTCTCGCCGCGTACCAACATGCCGTCCGAGACGATCAGATTGGCGAAATAATCGGGCAGGCTGGATATTTCCCAAGGCTCCACAACGATTCGGTCTCCCCACAATCCCGCGCTTTGCAGGTATTGACGCGCGCGTTCCAGTTTGCCGGGATCTTTTTCCAAACCGATGATTTCGAGTTTGGAGCGTTTCGCCAGTTCATATGCCAGGCGGCCTTCCCCACAATCGAGGACAAGGCAATACCCTTTCTGGCACTGGCTGTCCGCGAGTATCTTTTCGGCGGCTTTTTGATAACGCTCTGTCCATTCATCCTTCGGATAGGGATTGGATTCCTGTGGAGAGGCGATTTCTTTTTCGATCGCGGCTTTCTTTTCTCCAAAACAGTACACCGGCCCTGCGTCGCTGCTCACCACCAGCCGTTGATCCGCCACCGCCAAACCCACCGCGTTGCCTTGAATCGGATGCCGCCATTTTTCCTTGCCGCTGCGTGTATCGAGTCCGATTACGATCTTGTTTCCTCCGGCGACGACAGTATTACCAGCGACAATCAGTGAACTGAGATCGAGTGCGGGATAATTCCACAAATACCCTTCCCGTTGCAATTGTTTTATCTCGTTGTCGATTTGACTGATCTGAGAAACGATCGCATCGATGGGCGCGGTCAATTTTGGGATGGTTTCCTCATTGGAACTTTTTTGCTTATCCCGTAATTCGCTTAATTGGGTGCTGATTTCTTTCTGCCGGGCGGTCAGATCTTCCAGTTTCTTTCTGGCCTCCGCAAATCGTTGCCGTTCGATGGCGGTTATCCCGTCGCGCGTGATTACGTAAGCGATTTCGGAAGTGACCACCATGTCGATGCCGGGAACGCTGGCGAACATGTCGTTCAGCCGTTCGCCGGTTTTAGCATCGTAAGAAACTTTGTGGGGTGTACCCGAAAAGTCGACGCCTGAAATAAGCCGGTCTCGATCGAGCAATGCCCAAACGCCGCCGCGCTTGGCGCCGGGCGATGCATAGAACAGGAACTTTCCCGTATGGCGGTCAAACGCGGCCGGCATCGAACGTCCCGCAGGAACGTAAACAGCATCCGGCGACGCCAGAAGATACCCGTGCGGAGAAATTCCGCCATACTGCAATTCATGAGCGAAATCGCCGATGGTATCGTTTTTCCAGATCGCAGTTCCGTCGGCGGCATTGAGGGCGCAAATATAAAGCCCTTCATACGGGAAAACACCTGCCGCAAAAAACGCCATTCCTCCATCGACCAGAACGCCGGTACGTACCGGCCATAGGGAGATCATCCGGCCGTTACCGATCACTTTTTCTTCGCTGGGTCCCGCCCGGTATTTCCATATCAAAGAACCGTCTTTCATGGAAAGACAATACGCGTACCCATCGTCCGAACCGGCATATACGCGGCCTTCGGAAACCGATGGCGCAAAACGAACCGGGCCTTGTGTGTAAAAAGTCCAGCATCGGTCGCCCGTCGATAAATCCAACGCATAAATTTCATTCGTTACGCTGGAACCGATAAATATCTTCCCCTCTGCGATCGCGGTGTGATACGCGTTATCGATATGCATCCGGGGCAGTTCGGCGGCGGGCATCGGCCAGCAAGGTTTGGGAGGAAAGGAGGGTGTGAATTTCCATTCCAGAAAAACCTCGGATGGAAGATTTTGCACTGTGAATCCGCTTCGCGTGATATCGCAGCGATACGTCGGCCAATCCTTGGCGAAACCGGTGGCATGGATTAGAAAAAAAGGAATGAAGATTATCCAAACCGGCTTAAAATACAATATCGGATTTCCGTTATGCATTTCAACTCTCCCATCGCTCGCAAAGAAAATCGTTCCAACCACTGTTCAACAATAACCTGTCTGAATTACGTTATCACTAGGCGCGGAAAAAATCTAATCATATTTCAATTATGAACGGTAAGATGAGAACGAAAAACCTGCCGTTCATCTGTTGCGTTGACAAATGGGATTTAAATATGAAACAATCGTGTATCGTTTCAATTTATCTCAAGGAGAGAGTCCTCAACCATGAGTCGGTTGACGTTTTGTTTGCAGAGTATTTTGCCGGTTGCGTTTCTTGTCGCATTGTTACTCGCGGTAGGGATCGGTGAGTGCGCGGAATTGGACGGTTTTGTCTTCATCTCCGGCGCTACCTTCAATCGGGGATTGGGAGCAAGTACGGATGGAGACTTGGTGCGGATAGAAGATTTCGAAATCTTGGATCACCCCATCACCAACCGCGAATACAAACCCTTTGTGGATGAAACCGGCTATCCCGAACCGCTTCATTGGCAGGACGGTCGAATCCCATCGGGAAAAGAGGATTATCCGGTGATCTTCGTGAACCGCTACGACACCGCCGCGTATTGTGACTGGCTCACTCAAAAAGAGGGGCGTATTTACCGCCTGCCCACCTCGCCGGAATTTGAATACGCCGCTCGTGGAGGATTGCCCAACAAGAAATATCCCTGGGGCGATGAAGATCCCGCCAGTAGAGCCAATTACGACGCCGAACAAAACCGCCGCTTCGACCGGTGGCCGGACTATCTGCAACCCGCCCGCTCGGGAGAAAAGAACGGCTACGGACTCTACGCAATGGCCGGTAACGTCTGGCAAATGGTCGTTGACTGGCCCGATCCGGCCATGGAGCGGTTCAAATACCGGATCGAATCGCCTTTGGATGACGAACGAGGTATCATGGGCGGGTCGTGGGCACGCGGCATCGATTATCTCCAGAATGGCTACCGGCTCGGTATGCAAGTCGGCATTCGTTTTCCCGATCTGGGCTTTCGCGTCGTGCGCCAACCCCGGGGCTCTGATTGGTCGATCCGCCATCGCCGGCTCTGTGCGGTTCTGCCCGAAGCCGGTAAGATTCTGGTCTCCTGGTCGCTCCTGAGTACCGATAAAAAATCGGACAAATTTCACGTCTATCGCGCAACCGCTCGCAATCATGCCGGATTTCGCATTACCTCAGAACCGGTCGCAACCACATCGTTCCTGGACGAAAAAGTAAAATCCGGTGTGCGGTATCAGTACTACGTCCGCTCGGCCGATTCAACGGGACGCGAAGGAGCACGTTCCGAATGGCTGGGCATCGATGCCTCTGACACGCCTTCGCCAGTGGTCGCCTCTTTCAGACCCCTTTATAAACAAGGCAACATGACCCCGGTGTTCGGCGATCTCGACGGCGATGGGACGCTCGATTGCGCCATCCGTCTGGATAACGGCAATCAGGAAATGTCGCAGGATACGGGCCTGCCGGTGCAGATCGAAGCCTTCACCTCGTATGGCCGCTCCCTCTGGCGCAAAGACATCTGTTGGCACGACCATTGTTACGGCAGCGCCAACAACGTCCCCTTCGCCGTCTGGGATATGGACGGAGATGGCAAAGCCGAGATCGTTACTCGTTTACAAATCGGCGATGAGGTATTTGTAGCAATCCTCGACGGTATGTCGGGCACGGTGAAACACAAAGCGCCCTGGCCGGATATGGTCTCCGATTTCAGCAAATCCTCCACCCGCATCCATCTCTCAATCGCCTATCTGGACGGCGATCATCCGGCGGTGGTGACGCAGACCGGTCTTTACGAAAACGAAGTCTTCGCCGCCTACGATTCGCGATTGAAACCCCTATGGCGTTTTGATAGTTTCGCCGAAACCAGCGGCAGCGGCGGGCACAAGATCGAGGTGGCCGATGTCGACGGCGACGGCAAACAGGAAGTGTTCGATGGAACCACCTGCCTGAACGCCGATGGAACCCTGCGCTGGTCGATTTACCGCATGCATCCCGATATTGTCTCCATCCACGATTACTTGCCCGACCGTCCCGGGTTGGAAGTCTTCTACATCGTCGAATCC
>CAZFOX010000465.1:0-4847 GCA_964520565.1 uncultured bacterium
GCGGTCATTGTACCAGCATTCATTTGAGGGAGACAACCACGGCAACATCGCCCCCGCTGCGATATCCATTCTCTGGATGATACATCCATTCCCGCAACGTATCTTCAGTGGGTTTTTGAAGAGATCGGAAAACTTCTTCGGTAATATCCCCATCTTGATCGGGACCGTCGCAGACCAGCGTAAACCAGGTAGATCCGTCGCTGTAATAGCGAACCGGTTGGGTATAACCATCCGCAATGAAGGGATCGAAGATCGTCTCGCTTTTAAAGCCGGGCGGATATAAAAAAATCGCCTGGCCGTTTACTTCCAGGCTGGCTTCCGTAATCCAATGCGATGCGGGGACATGGGGGTAACGCTGGTGTTGGCGATGGAACGCTTCCAGTTCATTCGCAATGGTTTGCATCTCCTTCCTGGCTTTCTCGGCGGTGTCGCGCAAATAGACGTATCCGGCGTCGGTTACAAACGGCAGCGATAAAAACACGCCGTAAGCCGAAAGAAACAACCAGAGCAGACCCTTTAGAATTGTTCGATGGATTACCCGCATGGGCGCAATGAAACGATTCGAGATATGCCGGGTATTGTATACCCAAAGCACCTCGCTATCACTCCCTTTGCCCTTCCTGGAAGGAACGAGTCAGGTAAAAAGCCAGATATCCCGCTTCTGCCGCCGCCGGATTCGCGATTTGATATCCCAATAACGCCGGCATTTTTCCGAAACTCGCCGGTTGGCATGAAATCCCTTCGGTTCTTTTTCCGGTTCGGGTTCCGGTTCTTCGGGTGTGCGGATTAAAAACCGTTCCATTTGGCAGGAACAGAGACCATTCAAGAGATCGTCGCCGCATTTAGGACAGAGATACTCCAGGTTCTTTGTATCGATCCGCTTTTGGTCGATCCATAAAAATATGCGTTCCGGCTTGACTGTTATGGCCTCGGCCAGGTCGAGGATCGATTTCTTGCCTTCCTTTTCCAGAAGATTGCGGGCGGCGGTTAAATACAAATCGTCATCGGGGACGCAGGCCTCGCAGATTTTATACCGGTTTAACGATGCAAACCGCTTGCAAAACACGCAATTGCCGTACATAAATTCCTCCGTGAAACAACAAAAACCAAGGGCTTCCCTGCATATTTCTGAATCCACTCCTCATGGGTGGATTCAGGTGCATCTCCCTGCCTCCCATCGCGGATTCATCCTGTTCAGAGGATCGCCGGGCAATGGATAGACTCCGGGCTTTTCTTTGTCCGCCTATATTATCGGCGGACAAAAATGAGACCTGAGCGAAATCGCGTGAGAAACGATTCTAAGAAGTGAAATAAAATCAATCGGTTTTGCAGGGGATGCTTGGTTGGTTTTAGAAGATTACGATGATAAACCGCTTTCATATCGACCGGATTGCGTTCACAATGGATTCGATTATCAATCGATCGGATCGCGATGGATATCTCATCGGCGGCTTCAGCAAAAACCGGTCTTGGATTGAGTATGGCCAACCGAATTAGTCGAGGAAACCGATATGAAAAAAGTGGGTTTTGTAGGTTTGGGAACAATGGGGGCGCACATGGCCCGCCATATCCTCGAAGCGGGCTACGAATTATATGTTTTCAACCGCACAGCGAAGCGGATGAAACCGCTTGTGGAAGAAGGAGCGACGCCCTGCGCTTCGCCCGCCGAATTGGGCGAGCGTTGCGAACTGGCGGTCGTCTGCGTCTCCGATGCACCCGATGTAGAGGCAGTTGTTTTAGGCTCCTCCGGGATTGCCCAGGGAATGCGCGAGCCGGGTATCATTGTGGACTGCTCCACCAGTTCCCCAGCGCTGGCGCGGCGCATGGCCGAGGATTTGAAACCACGCGGCCTTGGTATTCTGGATGCACCGGTCAGTGGAGGCCCCGAAGGGGCAAAAAACGCCACATTGTCGATCATGGTGGGCGGCGACGAGGCTGTCATGCAGCGCGCCATGCCGGTCTTGCAAGCGATGGGAAAAACCATCACCCACATCGGTCCGGCGGGATCGGGACAAATGACCAAAGCAATCAATCAGATTTTAACGGCGATCCACATGGAAGCGGCTGCCGAAGCCATCGCCCTCGCCCAAAAGAACGGCATCGACGCCGAAAAAGTCTTCCAGGCCGTATCCAGCGGCGCGGCTCAATCCTGGATCTTAAAAATGCGCGGCCCCCTGATGTTACGGGAAGAATTCGAGCCCGCCAACTTCACTTTATCCCTGCATGCCAAAGACTTACGTATCGCTATGGACGCCATGCGCGGCTGCGGTGCGAAACTGGATCTGGCCGCCCGGGTGCACGATATTCTCCAATCTCTGGAGAGTCAGGGATATGGCAACCTCGATCATTCCTGTACTTACCTGCATGTTAAAAAGGAGAATGCTTTATAAACCGAATTGACGGAAAGGTTTTCTCCTCTATAATAGTAATTGAAGTGGTGATCGTATTCATAACCATCTGGGGGCGTTCCGGTTTCGACGGGGACGGTCCAGCTGGTGAGAGCATGCCGAGGTTCCGTCGGCCTCGTTAAACAGGCGGAAACAAATTAACTGCAGACTACGAAGCACTTCCTTTGGCTGCTTAATGCAGCCACGCCCCATCCGATTGGGCCTCTTCGGTTAGATGGATGGCGTCATAAAGGAGAGGATAGCGGGGCGGCTCGCCTTCGGCCAATCCGCGAAACCCTAAGAAGGCTGGCCGTTCCGAGGGCGTCTTCGCACGTCGGACGGCAAGACTCCTCGCGAAGACTAAGCATGTAGGGCTTGCCAGATGTACGTTTTCGGACGCGGGTTCAACTCCCGCCGCCTCCACCAACAATTCTAAATAGTGTATAAGATAGAAATCTCATTGACTAAATCATTGACTAAAATGGTTAAGAAATTGTAATCCTCTACTCAACCCACCCGAATCGGTTATCCCCCGCACCATAGCCTGCAAAATCGATATCGTGCAAATTTGTGCATGGATGGCATATTCCAGAGAATTATTTGGAATTATTACTTTAAATCCCTGTAATAATCGGATAAAACGTGCAAAAATAAGAAATAATAAGATCATTTCGGAATTCTTATATTACATTACATTGCTTAAACGGCAGATAAGAAATTCATGAACGGGCATTTTGTGGAAGAACGCCGGGGACGGATTCTGGAAATTCTCGAACTGCGCCATCGAGTGGAGGTCTCCGATCTGGCAGACCGTTTTCAGGTTAGCGAAGACACCATACGGCGGGATCTTCGCTATCTGCAGGGTCAGGGACTCATTAAAAAGACGCATGGCGGAGCGTTGCGGCGTCATCTCGCGTCGCTTCCACCCTATGCGAGCCGCCTCGAACAGTCCCGGGATATCAAAGAAGCCATCGGCAAACGGGCGGCGGAACTCATCGAGGAGAATGACAGCCTCCTGATCGAAAGCAGCACCACCACTCTTTGGTTCGCACAAGCCCTGCAGGTGCGCAAGGCGCGCGTTCTGACCAACGACCTGGAAATCGCCCGGCTGGCCGCGCAAAAGAATTACGAACTGATTGTCCTAGGCGGACGGTGGGACCCCATCAATCATGAACTGGTCGGCCCCAGCGTTCTCGACCAACTGGCCCGCTACCGGGTCGATAAACTGATCCTGGGAACCTCGGCATTGGACGCCAAGAATGGATTAACCGGAATATCCGACGAGGAAGCGGCCGTCAAACGCGCCATGATTGCGATATCCGACCGCGTAATCGCTCTAGCCGATCGTAGCAAGATCGGCGAAGCCGGATTCGTTTGGATTGCGGACGCCTCGGCTATCGATATTTTAGTGACCGAAGAATCGGCTGATTGCAGCGCCTTCTCCGACTTGGATTGGGAAATCATTCGAGTCTCGGATCGCGATTAGAAATGAAATAACACATACACCATTCAATAATAAAACGTCTGATTCCGTAATTGGAGGAAATCGCCATGAATTGTCTTACTCGCCGCCTGTTTCTTAAGAATTCAACTCTCGTTGCCGGTGTGGCATGCGCCCCCTGGTATATTCCTTCATCCACATTGGGGAAGGAAGGCGCCACCGCTCCCAGCGAGAAAATCGTTGTGGGTAGCATCGGGCTGGGCATCCGGGGAACCAGCAACATGCGCCAATTCATGCGTTACGACGACGTACGCGTGGCCGCCGTGTGCGATGTATCCAAGAGCCAGCGGGAAAAAGCCAAAACCATTGTGGACGATTATTACAATAACCAGGACTGCGCCGCATTGGGCGACTTCCGCGAATTGATCGCCCGAAAGGATATCGACGCCGTTAGTTTGGCGGTTCCCGATCACTGGCACGTTCTCATCGGCCTGGCGGCGGCCCGCGCCGGGAAGGATATGTACTTCGAGAAACCGGTCGGTCTCAGCATGGAACAGGGACAGGCCTTGCGAAAGGCGGTTCGGGAAAACAAGATCGTATTTCAATTCGGCACCCAGCAGCGATCCGACAATCTTTTCCGTTTCGGCTGCGAATTGGTGCGTAACCAGCGTATCGGTGAACTGAAGAGAATCTTCGTGGGTGCTCCCGCCAGCTGGCCGATTCCGCAAGACCCGGAAATTCCCGTTCCCGACGATCTGGATTACGACATGTGGCTGGGACCCGCTCCCAAGATTCCCTATTCGTATCAACGTTGCCGCCCTTACAACGATAAGGAAAGCTACAGCACCTGGTATCACATCTACGATTATTGCCTGGGATTCATCGCCAATTGGGGCGTTCACCATCTCGATATCGCCCAGTGGGGTAACGGTACAGACGGCACGACTCCCATCGATGTGGAGGGGAAAGGCGAGTTTCCCAAGGAAGGCATCGCCAATTGCTGCATCCAATGGGACATG
>CAZFOX010000466.1:0-4843 GCA_964520565.1 uncultured bacterium
ATCCCTGCATCCGATAAAAGCGCGCCATCACATCGCCGATGGCGTAATTGCGCAGATGCCCCATGTGCAGTTTGCCGGATGGGTAGGGGAACATCTCGAGGCAGTAGAACTTTTTCTTGTCGCCGGATTCCTGGGTGGCGAAGGTTTTGTTATCCCGCCATCGTTTCTGCCACCTGGCTTCGACTTCGCTAAAGGGAAAGTGTGCGGTAACGTCTTTGGCAGCCGCAATGACCGGCTCGGATGAATTCGCGTTGGACATGCTGTTCCTCATCTACTGGAAATAGTAAATTAGATTTACAAGCGAATGGCTACAGCCAAAGGTTCATTCTACCGATGGGATAGAAATAGAAAAGGCCGAGTGAAATTTGCTGGTGGATTGCCTGAAATGTCGATTTTGGATTTTGCCAATGAGGGAGGGTAGAGCGGGATCAAAGCGAAGCGTAGCCCATCGTTTCTCTTAAGTCCTATCCTTATTTCTTCCCTAGCGGCAGTAATTGAATGCGATTCTTTCTCGGGTTGATTGTGACTAACGATCCTCTTTTGATGGGTTCTTCAATTATTACCAGCGTCTCTAAAATTACTTTGCCAATGCTATTCGGTCTTACATCTTCGATTCTCAACTGAATTACGCTTGGCGATTTAGCTTTTGTTGCGAATAATATCGCTCCATAGTCCAAATCATGCGTAAGTACGGCGAATCCATGATTCGAAGCCCAATCCATAATGTCCGTATCCGGCGCGTTGGGATATCCGATTTGACTCCAATGCCTGACTTCGTGTCCACCGGATTCCAAGAGGGGAATCCATGCCGGAGAGAGATTCATATCCAATACAATCTTCATGTGGTTTGTAGAGGAATCTCGTATTCTTCCGATCGCCAGGACGCATACGCGAGAGCCGCGCGAATGTCTTCTTCTTCGAGATAGGGATACAAGTCCAGAATCTCCTGAAAGGAAGCCCCTGAAGCGACGAGTCCCGTAATCGTTCCAACCGTTACCCGCATTCCGCGAATACACGGCTTTCCTCCCATCACCGTGGGACTCATCGTAATTCGGTTTATTTCTGGAAAATCCATATGCGTCTCCCTGATTCTATCGATCTCGGTGACTTCTATTATACAACGATCCTCCTGCCTAAGAAATATCGGATTCGAGCGAACTTGTTATCGTTATATCCACAAATAACAATATCATAACCCGCTTCTAGAGTCATGATGAACAACGGAGGGGCAACGAATATCCCGCCGTGCTCCCATGTATGCTAACTTATCCTTACAAATCACGTTCCCGTCTGTTTACATTTCGTCTTCTTGAGTGGAAACGATCTTGAAATCGAACGTGCAGTCAGTCTGGCGGGCTGGCATTCAGCGGCTTTTGATAGGAATTCCCGTATATACGGAGGCGGCAGCCAATGCAATCATGGTTTTTTTCTTCTCGATTTCCCCATTCCCGCTCCTATTCGAGCGGTTCTCCAAAGTTTGTGCATTAATTTCACGCTCCCTCTTCGAAAAAGCCAATCAATTCTGGCTTTTTCGAAACGCATATATGAACGTAATTTTGAGAACCACTCTAACCAAAGGATTTGCTCGAAAGAGGTAATCCAAGATATTCGAGTAGAGATAAAAATATTTTAAAAATCACTTGACAATAACTACTTAGCGTAGTACAACATAGAGTAGTAGATGAAGGGAGGTAAAGCAATGATTAAAAAATCGCTCGACGATCTGGGAAGCCTTCAAAAGAAAATAATGGAAATTCTCTGGAAATTGAAAGAGGCGACAGTCAACCAGATTTTGGATGAATTTCCCCCGAAGAAGAAACCGGCCTACACCACGATTCTTACCATTGTGCAACGCCTGGAAAAGATGGGCTGGCTGGTGCATCGCAAGGAAGGAAAAGCGTATGTCTACCAGGCGGCACAACCGAGAGAGATGGAAGCGTCCCGGTCGATTCGCAGATTGATCGACCGAATCTTCTATGGCGATTCCCGGCTATTTATCCAACACTTGATCGACGAAGAAGAATTGACCGAAACACAACTGGAAGAATTACGAAAACGGATCGAAGAAAAAAAGCGGCAAAAAAGGACGAAAAATGAACGGAACTCCTAATCCATCGTGGATTTTCGATCTTTTCTTACGCATCAGTTTTATTCTCACGATAGGGCTGGGATTAAGTTTCTTCTTTTCCCGGTATCCGGCCAAAGCGCACCGCATCTTAGTTTTAACGCTGATGAGTTGTCTTTTTGCGCCGTTCTTGCCTGCTTTAATCCAAAAGTACTACCCCATCTCGCAAACGGTTCCGATCATCGTTCCCGAAATCGACTGGAAGTGGATCAAGAAGTCCCCTTCCCCACCGGCGCAGTTTTCTCTGGGCATCAAGGCTGCAGAAAACTTTCCCAGCCCACCGAAAGATTCCGCGATCCCCGCACCGAAATCCGGGGACAGCGCCGTTTCTCCATCCATTTCCGTTGGTTCAGTTCTTTCCTGGATATGGTTTTTCGTCTCCTTCTTTTTAACCCTGCGCTTTGTGTTAACGTGGTGGAAAACAAAGACAGTTTGGATTCTCTCGATACCTCTAGTCGAAGAGACCCTTCAACAGGCTGCAATTCACGTTCAGCGCCAGTGGAATTTGAAATACCCAATCCAACTTCTTCAAAACGGAGACCTGCGTTGTCCGGTCGTAAATTGCTGGGCTAAGGAACCGGTTATTGCGATTCCTTCCGGGATGGTGCAAAGCAAGGATAAGGACTGGCGGGGCGTATTCGCGCATGAAATCGCGCACTGGAAACGCGGCGATCATTGGGCGGAACTGTTAGCGGTTATCGTTTGCGTGGCGTTTCCCTGGAACCCGCTGGCATGGTGGTCGCGTAATGCACTCGGGCGCTATAGCGAACAGGCCTGCGACGATTGGGCAGTCGCCTACGGCCAAGACGCCATCGATTATGCAGAAACCTTATTAACTCTATTCCCGCAAGGAAAACATGTATTTTCGCTGCCTGCCGTCGGGCATCGGAATAATATTGAAAGGAGAATCTTACGCATCATGAATCAAACCACCGTCACACCGCTCACCAATTGGAAATGGTCGGTATCTGCTTGCCTGGCCGCCATTGCGCTACTTTTGACAACCTCGATACTGCAACCGTTGTACGCAACCGTGACGCGGGTAGAACCTTTCTCATATACGGTCTGGGATTTTGCCCGGCTGCCCGATGCGCCGCCGATTTTGATGCCAATGGTTATCCATCTTACGGAAGCCGCCGATAGCGGCATTCGAAACGAAGGAACAGGGCCGGCAATCAAATTGACAATCCAATCGGAAACCGAGTTTGCACAAAAAACAATATTTGTGGGTTTTTTCGACCGTTCCGATTGGCTCAATCCCCCCCTATACGTTCGCCAATTTCCGGAACCGGGGACGTTTGAACTTCACGATATCCCGGCGGGCGATTACTATGTAGGCGCCGTTGTCTTTAATCCAGATCATTTCGATCCTTATTTCACAGAATGGGGAGATACGGATGAAGAAATCGAAGCCTACAATAAAAATTGTGACAACGAGCCGAGAATCGCAGGTGTCTATGAAACCTGGCCGAAGCCGCTTCGGATTCAGAACGGAACCACCAACTATATTTCTCTTTTGTTATCCGAGGATTTTGATGCGGCAATCCGCTTCGTCCGCGGTGGCGGTTCCCCATTCGAATACTTTCGCAGTCAGGCAATGAAAAATAACTCCGGCCCGGATCCACTACTTTCCGTGCATATTATCGACGCCAATAACGAACCGGTTCCCTTCGCTGCCATCGATCTTACCGAATATACGAATGAGGGAAAAACCCATGAGTTTCACTCCCTGACCACGGATCGCCTCGGGTACGCCTACTGCAATAAAATACCCGGCAAATTCACAATTTCCGCCCATCGCTGTTGGTATTTCCCGGATACCTTCATCGATGTGTATCAATGGAAAAATAACCGGAAAATCTATGACGTTCGACAGGAACCGAACGTTACTATGCAATGGGATTCGCTTCCGGAAGGCCAGGGATCGCTGCAAGCCACGGTATTCGATCAGTGGAAGAATCCCGTCCCGCAATATTATTTCCGTCTTAAGCACCAAATCGGCGATCTACTCGATCCATCCAGCGATAGTTCGATTACGTTGTATGAGATTCCTGTCGTGAACGAGAATGGAGAATTCGAGATTCAGGGATTGCCCAACCAGACATTCGAGGCGTCTATTCGAGGATTCGATTACGCTGCCTATCTGGATAGTTTCGAACAAAAATATCCCGTTCTCGATTTTTCCGCCGAGTCGAAGATCGTAAGAGATTTCGAGTTGTTGCAGAAGAATTTGTACTATGGAGTCGCATCAAAACCGAATGGCGAGCCCTTCCTGGATGGGTTTATTCAAGTGTGGTATACGAAACGGACAAAAGAGGAAAGACTTCACGATCAGTTCTTGGGAGAATGGCGTGGTTATGAAATCCACGCCGACGGCTCGTTTCGAATCGGATTGTCTCCGGAAGAAGAGGAGCAAGTGTTGGAAAATTGCGATGGGTGCGTTGAATTATCGGATCGAAACGGCAATATGGTTCTCATCAATTTAGACTCGTTATCGCGCGATTCCAGCAAACCGGCTTCCATCGTTTTTCAATTGCCATCCCGTGTCGAAAATCCAACAACCATTCATCCTTGAGGATCGACCGATGGAGGAGAAGCGGGCGTTTACTCTTCTGGAGTTACTGGTGGCGGTGGCCGTCGTGGGTATTCTGACGGCCATCGCCATTCCCAGCTTTCAAAACGCATTGATCCGAACCAAATTATCGCGCGCGCAAGCGG